>NZ_JBSGZJ010000652.1:0-2798 GCF_053610925.1 Streptomyces sp. NPDC054847
GGCGAGGCGCATGGCGATCTGGGCGGCGGCCGCGTTGGGCATCGTCATCAGCGGCATCAGCGGGTTGACGCGGTGCGGGCCGTGTTCGGAGAAGTGGGCGGACTCCAGGTCGCTGGTGGCCCGTCCGCCGACCGCGTTGCCCACCACGACGGCGGTGCGGTGCGGGTCGGGGGCGGGGGCGCCCGCGTCGCGGTGGGCGGCGAGGGCGGCCGTCGTTCCGTACAGGGCGAACGGGTCCATCCGGCGGGCGTCCTTGGCGCCGACGAGGCCGACGTCGTCGAGTCCGCTGACGCGGCAGCCGATCCGTACCCGGTGGCGGTCGAGGTCGAGGTGGGTGAGGCGGGCGGCGGTGGAGCGGCCGGCGCGCAGCGCGGCCCACAGTGCGTCCGGGGTGCAGCCCGCCGGTGTGACCACGCCGATGCCGGTGATCACGACCGGGGGTGGGGTGGAGGTTGCCATGGTTGGTTTCCCGTTCCTGTCTGCCTTCGGTGTACGGGCCGGCCCTCTCAGGCCGGGAGGATGCCGCACTCGCGGGCGGAGGTGAGGAACGCCTGGGCCGCGAAGTCGATGTCGGCCTCGGTGTGGCGGGCGGTGACCGCGATCCTCAGGCGGGCGAGGTCGTTGGGGACGGCGGGGGTGACCACGGGCAGGCCGATGACGCCGTTCTTGCGGCAGGTGGTGGCCAGGTCGTAGGCGGCGTCGTCGGAGCCGGCGATGAGCGGCAGCACGGCCGTCTCGCTGTCCTGGGTGCGCAGCCCCTCGGCGTTGATGATCTTCCGCAGGCGGGCGGACTGGTGCTGGATGTGGGCGACGCGTTCGGGTTCGCGCTGCAGGATGCGCAGCGACTCCAGGGCGGCGGCGGCCTGGGCGGGCCCGAGGGCGGCGGAGAACAGGAAGGGGCGTGCGGCGTAGCGCAGGTGGCCGATGAGTTCGGCGGGGCCGGCGACCCAGCCGCCCATGGAGGGGATGGCCTTGGAGAGGGTGCCGAGTTTGACGTCGACCCTGGCCTGCCAGTCGAAGTGCTCCTCGATGCCGCGGCCGGTGGCGCCGATGACGCCGAGCGCGTGGGCCTCGTCGACCATGAGGAGGGCGTTGTGCTCGTCGCAGACCTTGCGCAGCTCGGGCAGCGGGGCGATGTCGCCGTCCATGGAGTAGACGCTGTCGACGATGACGAGCCGTACTCCGTCGGGGCTCGCGGCGCGCAGCCGGCGCTCGAGGTGGTCGACGTCGTTGTGGCGGAAGCGGGTGACGGTGGCGCCGGACAGGCGGCAGCCGTCGACGATGGAGGCGTGGTCGTACTTGTCGATGAAGACGGTGTCGCCGGGGCCGACGAGGCCGCCGACGGTGCCGGTGTTGGCGGCGTAGCCGGACCCGAAGACCATGGACGACTCGCGGTCCGCGAACCGGGCGACCTCTGCCTCGAGTTCCTCGTGCAGGGGGATGGATCCGGCCAGGGCGCGCACGCCGTGGTTGCCGGTGCCGTAGAGGTCGACGGCGGCCTTGGCGGCGGCGACGACACGTTCGTCGCCGGCCAGGCCGAGGTAGCTGTAGCCGGACATCATCAGCAGCCGGCGGCCGTCGAGGTCGGCGTAGGCGCTGTCGCGTTCGACGGTGTAGGCGACGAAGCTGTTGCGGCGGTCGGGTTCCCATTCGAGTGCCTGGACGCGGCGCTGTGTTGCCGCCAGCTTCGGCTCGAGGCGTTCCCATCCTCCAGATGCGTTCACGTGCGTCTCCTCATCCACTTCTCGGTTGCTCCAGGCGCGCCGTCCTTTCTATGCGCCGGGCCGCAAGGCGGGCGCAACACGGTTTTCGACGCCGCAATTCCCGTGGTGGCGTGGGAAGTCGACCTTCAGGTCGAATACCGGAGGCGCTGATTCCCAGTTATTCCCCCCGGTATGTTTTTGGCCACGGTTGAATGTGGCGACAATTGGCCGGTACGGTCGAATCCACGGGAAAGTGAGTACGAACAGAGATCTGGCTGCGAAGCCGGGGCGCGAATTCGCGGCCTCCCTTTCCTGAATCGCGCCCCCGCACGTGTGATGACCGCGTGCAGCCGAAGTCTTGGGGGACTCAGCGTTGCTGATCAGACTCGTAGGTCTTGTCACCATCGAACACGACGGGACGGCGCCCCAGCATCTGTCGAGCGCGCAGGCCCAAGTGGCCTTCGCTCGACTGATACTGGAGCGAACGTCGGGAACCAGCCGCGACCAGCTCGCGGACACCGTGTGGCCGGAAGGGCTGCCCGACACGTGGGCCTCCGCGCTGCGCAGTGTGGTGAGCCGGGTCCGCGCCTATGTCACGGGCCCGCAGCAGAAGCCGGGCGGAACGCCCCTGATCGCACAGAGCGGCCGATACATACTGCGACTGCCGGACGACGCGGCGGTCGACCTGGAAGCGGCGGAGGCCGCGATGACGGAAGCCAGGGCGGCCTTCGCGGACGGTGCCCACGCGGTGGCGCACCAGCTCGCGGCGGGCGCCGTGTCCAACCTGCGCGGCTCGTTCCTGCCGGCGCACGAAGGCGAGTGGGTCAACGCCGTTCGTGAGCGGGTCGACGAACTGCGCCTGATGTCACTGGAGCTGGCGAGCCTGTCCTCGTCGGCGCTGGGCGCGGAGCACCACGCGGTGCGCTACGCCGACGAGGCGGTACGGCGCGCGCCGTTCCGCGAGAGCGCGCACCGCTGCCGGATGACGGCGCACGCCGCCGCGGGCAACCGGGCGGACGCGCTGCGCGCCTACCAGCAGCTGCGGGAGGTCCTCGCGGACGAGCTGGGCATCGACCCGGCGGCCGAGACCCAGGC
>NZ_JBSGZJ010000653.1:0-2775 GCF_053610925.1 Streptomyces sp. NPDC054847
GACGTTGGCGACGCTGGGGGCCCAGCGCAGGGTCTCCTCGAGGGCGTCGTGCCAGGAGACGGTGCCGTCGAGGACGAGGCGCAGTTGGTCGGGGTGGGTGAGCAGGGCATGGACGGCGTTGCCGATGAGGTTGACGGTGGTCTCGTTGCCGGCGCCGATGACGAGCAGGAGGGTGTCGAGGAGTTCTCTTTCGCTCAGGTGTGATCCGTCGTCGTCGCGGGCGGCGACGAGGGCGCTGGTCAGGTCGTCGCCCGGGTGCCGGCGCCGGTGGGCGACGAGGGCGGCGAGGGCCAGGTCGACCTCGTGGACGGTGTGTTCGGCCTCGTCGGGGGTGAGGGTGGTGTCCATGGCGCGGGCCATGAGGTGGGCGAGGCGGGGGCGGGAGGTTTCCGGGACGCCGAACAGGTCGCAGATGACCTGCATGGGCAGCGGGTGGGCGTAGGCGGCGCGCAGGTCGACGACGGCGCCGGGGGCGGTGTCCTCGAGGGCGTCGAGGAGGCGGTCGGCGGCGTGCCGGACACGGGGCAGCATGGCCTGGGTGCGGCGGCCGGTGAAGGCGGGGGCGACGAGTTTGCGCAGCCTGCGGTGTTCGGGGCCGTAGGCGGTGTCCATGTTGTGGACGCCGACCCAGGTGCGGATCCAGGTGTCGTGGTGTTCGCCGCGTTGCCAGGCGGGCCAGTGGCGGCGGGGGTCCTTGGAGACGCGGTCGTCGGTGAGGAGGGTCTTGAGGAGGTCGTGGGTGTTGATCGACCAGGCCCGGATGCCGGCGGGGAGTTCGACGAGGACGGCGGGGCCCAGGGCGCGCAGGCGGGCGGCCTCGCCGTGCAGGTCGCGGCCGGCGGGGTCCAGGACGAACGGCCGGGGGCCGGGTGGTGCGGTGGTGGCGGGCGTGGCGGGCCGGGGCGGGTGCGGGTGGGTCATGGGGTGCTCCTCGGGGCTCGGGCTCATGCCGGGCGGGGGGCGGTGTCGATGCGGGCGAGGCCGCGGGCGTGGTGGCGGGCCTTGCCGCGGGAGACGGCGAGCGGGTCGAAGTCGTCGCCCCGGTGCGGCAGCAGGGACCGGTCGGCGAGGACGGCGCCGCGGGTGACCTCGGGGAGGAGCCGGCGGCCGAGGATGGTGGAGGCGCACATCATGGCGCCCGTGGCGACGCCTTCGATGCCGGAGCCGTAGCGGACGCTGGTGCCGACGACGTGCAGGCCCTCGACGCCGGTGGTGGTGTCGGGGCGTTCGCCGGTCGCTCCCCAGCCGGCCAGGCCGTAGGGGGTGCCGCCGCGGGAGTGGATGTAGCGCTCGTGGGTGAGGGGGGTGGCGGCCTCGAGGTGGGTGATGTGGCGGCGGAAGGGGCCGAGTGCCTCTTCGGCGGCGTTCAGCATGGCGTCGGTGAGTTCCTGTTTGCGGCGCCGGTAGAGGTCGGTGCGGCGGTAGCGGCCGCCGTCGGCGGGCGCGGCGTCGGCTCCCCAGTAGGCGTGGTCGGGCGGGACGAGGGTCATCACCTGGAAGTTGCTGTGGCCTTCGGGGGCGATGTTGCGTGCGCCGGGGTCCTTGAGGGAGGAGAAGGACACGAACAGGAACGGCACCGGGTCGATGCGGTGTTCGGCCAGTTGCCGGAAGCCGGTGTCGATGTCGGTGTGCCGGTACCACCACAGGTTGGCGTTGGGGCGTTCGGGGAGGGTGGTGTCGAGGGCGACGTACAGGACGGCGAAGGGCAGCGACATGCTGGAGTCGCGGGTGCGTTCGACGGTGCCGGGGTCGAAGTGTTCCTCGCCGACGAGGTTCTGGACGGTGCGGGTGTAGTCGGCGTTGGAGACGACGAGCGGTGCGGTGAGGACCTCGCCGTCGGTCAGGGTGACGCCGTGGGCGCGGCCGGCGGTGACGAGGATGCGTTCGACCCGGGTGCGGGTGCGGACCTCGCCGCCGTGCGACTCGATGACTTCGACGAGTCCGGCGGGCAGCATCTGGCCGCCGCCCTTGGGGTAGTAGGCGCCGTGGAGGTAGTGGTCGATGATCGCCGCGTGGGTGGGCAGCGGGCAGCGGGCG
This sequence comes from Streptomyces sp. NPDC054847, assembly GCF_053610925.1. Classification (NCBI taxonomy): domain Bacteria; kingdom Bacillati; phylum Actinomycetota; class Actinomycetes; order Kitasatosporales; family Streptomycetaceae; genus Streptomyces; species Streptomyces sp. NPDC054847. The sequence goes on from NZ_JBSGZJ010000653.1 coordinate 2,038, forward strand.
GGCGGCAGTCCGTAGGTGGGGGCGTGGGCGGCCAGGACGGTGCGGGCGCGGGTGGAGAGGCCGCAGTGGTCGAACAGGTCGGCCAGGGTGCGTTGTTCCCAGGCGGTGAAGGCGGGGCTGCGGGCGGCGAACTGCTCGTCGGTGAGGTCCGTGTCGCCGAGCAGGGCGCTGCGTCCTTCGGCGCCGACGGCCGAGCAGATCGAGGTGAACGTGTCGATGCCGGCGGCATCGCCGGGTAACGCCTCCTTGAGGCGTTTGCGGTAGCCGTCCCAGCCCGCGGGGACGTCGAGGGTGAGGCCGGGGACGACGATGCGGTCGAAGCCGTCCTGGTCCATGGGCAGGTAGGTGATCCGGTCGGCGAGGCCCAGGCCGCCGAAGACGGAGGGCAGCAGGCCGCCGGGGCCGCAGTCGCCGAGGTAGTGGATGCCGACGTCGAACTCGTAGCGGCGGCGGCGCCGGAAGACATGGCTGTTGCCGCCGGCGACGTCGTGCTGTTCGAGCACGAGGACGCGCAGTCCGCTGACCGCGAGGTAGGCGGCGCAGACGAGGCCGCCGATGCCGGAGCCGACGACGACGGCATCCCACTCTTTGCGTTTGGCCATGTTGCGAGCAAAGCGGGCGGCTCGCAACAGGCGTGCAAGGCGGCGCGGACGGCGGCGCTCCGGTCCGGGGGCGGGCGGGGCCGCGGCCCGGCTTCGGGGCGTCGGCTGCGGGTGGGCGGCGGCTAGGGGCCGGGGC
>NZ_JBSGZJ010000654.1:0-2772 GCF_053610925.1 Streptomyces sp. NPDC054847
CGCAAAGCGCGGTACGCCGCCCGCAGGGCGGTGCCGAAACCGGGGCTTGCCCCGGTTTCGAGGGGGGTGGGGGAAAGGCCCCGCGCAGCAGCACAGGCGGCCGCAGACGGCGACGGCCCCCGCGGATGCGCTCCGTGGGGGCCGTCGGCGTCGTAGGGGCCGTCAGACGATCGGGCCCCCGGGCAGCTCCACCTTCGCGCCGAGCTTCTCCAGCTTCTCCATGAAGTTCTCGTAGCCGCGGTTGATCAGGTCGATCCCGTGCACGCGGCTCGTGCCCTGCGCGGCCAGTGCCGCGATCAGGTACGAGAAGCCGCCGCGCAGGTCGGGGATGACCAGGTCCGCCCCCTGGAGCTTGGTCGGGCCGGAGACGACCGCGGAGTGCAGGAAGTTGCGCTGGCCGAAGCGGCAGTGCGAGCCGCCGAGGCACTCGCGGTACAGCTGGATGTGCGCGCCCATCTGGTTCAGCGCGGACGTGAAGCCGAGCCGGGACTCGTACACCGTCTCGTGGACGATGGAGAGCCCCGTCGCCTGCGTGAGGGCGACGACCAGCGGCTGCTGCCAGTCGGTCTGGAAGCCGGGGTGCACATCCGTCTCGAGCGCGATGGACTTGAGCCGGCCGCCGGGGTGCCAGAAGCGGATGCCCTCGTCGTCGATCTCGAAGGCGCCGCCGACCTTCCGGTAGGTGTTGAGGAACGTCATCATCGAGCGCTGCTGGGCGCCGCGTACGTAGATGTCGCCCTCGGTGGCCAGCGCCGCCGACGCCCAGGACGCCGCCTCCAGGCGGTCCGGGAGGGCACGGTGGGTGTAGCCGCCGAGCTTGTCGACACCGGTGATCCGGATCGTCCGGTCGGTGTCCATGGAGATGATCGCGCCCATCTTCTGCAGTACGCAGATGAGGTCCTCGATCTCCGGCTCCACCGCGGCGTTGGTCAGCTCGGTGACGCCCTCGGCGAGCACGGCCGTGAGCAGCACCTGCTCGGTCGAGCCGACCGACGGGTACGGCAGACGGATCTTCGTGCCGCGCAGCCGCTGCGGAGCCTCCAGGTACTGCCCGTCCGCGCGCTTCTCGATCGTCGCGCCGAACTGGCGCAGCACGTCGAAGTGGAAGTCGATGGGCCGGCCGCCGATGTCGCAGCCGCCGAGGCCGGGGATGAAGGCGTGGCCGAGGCGGTGCAGCAGCGGTCCGCAGAAGAGGATCGGAATGCGCGACGAGCCCGCGTGGGCATCGATGTCAGCGACGTTCGCGCTCTCGACGTACGTCGGGTCGAGGACGAGCTCGCCCGGCTCCTCACCGGGGCGGACCGTCACCCCGTGCAGCTGCAGCAGCCCGCGTACGACTCTGACGTCACGGATGTCCGGCACGTTGCGCAGCCGGCTCGGTTCGCTGCCGAGCAGGGCCGCGACCATCGCCTTGGGCACGAGGTTCTTCGCGCCGCGGACGCGGATCTCGCCCTCGAGCGGGGTTCCGCCGTGGACAAGCAGTACATCGTCAGTGCCGGTCATGAATCTCGCGTTCCGGAAGTGGTCCCCCAGGCGGAGCCAGGAGGAGGATCGGACGGGGGGCCAGAGGAAAGGGTAAGGGGGGAGAGCCCCTTAGTTGTAAGCCCGCGGACCGTTCTCGGCCGTAATGAATCGGGCACAACACGCTCTGTCCGCCGGGCCTCGCGCACGGTCACCGTCCCACCCTTCGGACAACTGTCGGGGGCTCCGCCCTCTGAGCTGCGCCCATCGCACGGGCGGTGGCGAGTGAGCCGCTCGGGCTCCGCGAAGGGGAAAGATGCGGGATCATGTCTGGCATGACCGAGGTGTCCTCGCTCACAGGACGGCTGCTCGTCGCCGCGCCCGCCCTGGCGGACCCGAACTTCGACCGGGCGGTGGTCCTGCTGCTCGATCATGACGACGAGGGCTCCCTCGGCGTGATTCTCAACAGGCCGACCCCGGTGGTCGTGGAGGACATCCTGGAGTCGTGGGCGGCGCTGGCGGGTGAGCCCGGCGTCGTCTTCCAGGGCGGCCCTGTCGCCCTGGACTCGGCGCTCGGCGTCGCCGTGATCCCCGGCGACGAAGGCCCCCTCGGATGGCGTCGGGTGTACGGCGCGATCGGCCTCGTCGACCTGGAGGCTCCCCCCGAACTGCTCGGCGGCGCCCTCGGCTCCCTGCGGATCTTCGCCGGATACGCGGGATGGGGTCCGGGTCAGCTGGAGGACGAGTTGCAGGACGGCGCCTGGTACGTCGTCGAGTCCGAGCCGGGGGACGTGTCCTCGCCCCGGCCGGAGAGCCTGTGGCGCTCGGTGCTGCGGCGCCAGCGCAACGAGCTGGCCATGTTCGCCACGTATCCGGACGACCCGAGCATGAACTGACCCGGCCCGGGGCAAGGGCGGGCGGGGCCTTGCTCCCGTAGAGGGCGCGCGATGAGTACCCTTGGAGCCCATGAGCACTCTTGAGCCCGAGCGCGGGACAGGCACGGGGACCCTCGTAGAGCCGACACCCCAGGTGTCGCACGGCGACGGCGACCACGAGCGCTTCGCCCATTACGTCCAGAAGGACAAGATCATGGCGAGCGCCCTCGACGGGACTCCCGTGGTGGCACTGTGCGGGAAGGTCTGGGTGCCGGGGCGTGACCCCAAGAAGTACCCGGTCTGCCCCATGTGCAAGGAGATCTACGAGTCCATGGGCGCCGGTGGCGACAAGGACAAGGGCAAGAGCGGCAGCGGCAAGGACAAGAAGTAACTCCTCCGCCTCAGCCTGCACAACGGCCCCCGGGACGCGCTTCGG
>NZ_JBSGZJ010000655.1:0-2767 GCF_053610925.1 Streptomyces sp. NPDC054847
GTGCCGGACGGCCGGGCCGGTCCCCGCTGTTCCGGCCCTCGCCGGAGTCAGGCCGTGGTGCGTGCCGTCATCCGCCGTGGCGTTCGCCCGGGAAGCGGACGCCGATGCGCTCACGCACCGCGTCGAGCGTCCGCATCACGGCGAGCGTGCCTTCGAGCGGCACGAGGGGCGACTCCTTCTCGCCCGCCCGCACGGCGCGCATCACCTCGGCCGCCTCGTGCTGCAGCGAGTCCCGGCGGCCGTCGAAGAGGAACTCCTCCGGCTCCTTGCCGTCGCGGTGCAGGACGAAGCGCTCGGGGAAGAAGAACCCGTCCGGGACGTCGATCCGGCCGGCCGTCCCGGTCACGGACGCCGTGACCGGGGTGCCGGCCGTGATCGAGCAGGAAAGCAGAGCCGTCGCGCCCTTGTCCGGCCAGCCGAGCAGCATCCCGGTGTTGAGGTCCACACCCTCCAAGGACAGCAGCGCGTCCGCCTGCACCCGCTCCGGCTCGCCGAGCAGCAGCAGCGCGAACGCGACCGGGTAGACGCCGAGATCGAGCAGCGCGCCGCCGCCGAGCGCGGGATCCCGCAGCCGGTGGTCCGGGGCGAACGGGCCCGCGATCCCGAAGTCGGCCTGCACGGTACGGACGTCACCGATCGCGCCCTCGCGGACCAGCTCGGCGATGCGACGGACGGCCGGGTGGCAGTACATCCACATGGCCTCCATGAGGAACGTGCCGTGGAGGCGGGCGAGTTCGACGAGTTCCGCCGCCTCGACCGCGTTCAAGGTGAACGGCTTCTCGCACAGAACCGGCTTCCCGGCCGCCAGACAGAGCCCGGCGGCGGCCCGGTGCGCGGAGTGCGGCGTCGCGACGTACACCACATCGACGTCCTCGTCGGCGGCGAGCGAGGCCCAGTCCCCGTACGCCCGCGGGATGCCGAAACGGTCGGCGAAGGTCTTGGCGGACGCCTCGGTGCGGGACGCCACCGCCACGACCTCGGCGTCGGGCATGGCCGCCAGATCCTCCACGAACCTCGCGGCCATGCCGCCGGTCGCCAGTACGCCCCACCGCACGGTGTTGCTCATCACTCGTCCACCCCTGTTCACGCCGAAAACGTCTCGGTCAGCCCGGACGAGCTGAGAGCATAGATGTTGAAAATAGGATTAGGAGCTGTAGATGCCGGAGAGCGGCCAGAGCAAACAAGGACGAACCACTCATCCCGGACCGGCATCCGCGCCCCCGGTCTCCGCCGCGGTCCCCGCGCCGCGGGACGCCGCAACGGCCGCTGCCGCGGCCCCGGTTACCGAAGCTGTCACAGGCTCCGTCACCGGCTCTGTCACCGGTCCGTCCGCCGCCGGTGTCACCGCCGCCCGCCGGGCAGGGCTCCTTGTCACACTGGTCCTCGGCGGCCTCACCGCGCTGCCGCCGCTGTCCATGGACATGTACCTCCCGGCGCTGCCCGCGGTCACCGACTCGCTGCACGCCCCCGCGGCGACCGTCCAGCTCACCCTCACCGCCTGCCTCGCCGGCATGGCCCTCGGCCAGCTCGTCGTCGGCCCCATGAGCGACAAGTGGGGACGCCGCCGCCCGCTGCTCGTCGGCATGCTCGTCTACGTGATCGCCACCGCGATGTGCGCCTTCGCGCCGACCGCCGAACTGCTCATCGGCTTCCGGCTGTTGCAGGGCCTCGCGGGCGCGGCCGGCATCGTCATCGCCCGCGCGGTGGTGCGCGACCTCTATGACGGCGTGGAGATGGCCCGGTTCTTCTCCACCCTGATGCTCATATCCGGCGTCGCACCCATCATCGCGCCGCTCATCGGCGGCCAGGTGCTGCAGGTCACCGACTGGCGCGGCATCTTCGTCGTCCTCACCGTCGTCGGCGTCCTGCTCACGCTCGTGGTCGTCAAATGGCTCGACGAGACGCTGCCGGTGGAGAAGCGGCACAGCGGCGGAGTGGGCCAGGCGCTGCGCACCATGCGCGGGCTGCTCGCCGACCGGATCTTCACCGGCTACATGCTCACCGGCGGGCTCGCCTTCGCCGCGCTCTTCGCGTACATCGCCGCTTCGCCGTTCGTCGTGCAGGAGATCTACGGCGCTTCGCCGCAGACGTTCAGCCTGCTCTTCGGCCTCAACTCGATCGGCCTGATCGGCGTCGGCCAGATCAACGGCCGGCTCCTCGTCGGCCGGGTCAGCCTCGACAAGGCCCTCGGCTTCGGTCTGGCCGTGATCACGCTCGCGGCGGCCGCGCTGCTGCTGATGACGTCCGGCGTCTTCGGCGAGGTGGGACTGTTCCCGATCGCGGCGGGTCTGTTCGTCCTGATGTCCGCGATGGGGCTGGCGTTGCCCAACACCAACGCGCTGGCACTGCTGCGCACCCCGCACGCGGCGGGCTCGGCGTCGGCCCTGATCGGTACGGCGTCCTTCCTCGTCGGCGCGGTCGCCTCGCCGCTGGTCGGCATCGCGGGCGAGTCGACGGCCGTGCCGATGGCGGTCGTGCAGATGGTGTGCGGGGTGGGATCGATGCTGTGCTTCCTGCTGCTGTGCAGGCCGTGGAGGGGGAAGGCGGGGGTGGTCTGAGGGGAGCGGCGCGGTGTGGCCTGCGGGTGCGTGGCGCCTGCGGCGGGCCTGTTCCCCTACCCGCCCCTTCCCGAAACCGGGGGCAGGCGTCGGAAAGTGTTCACCTGACGGCATCCTGATGTTCGGCGACAGTTCCCCGGAAAAGGCCGATCGCGACTTGTCGCGCTCTTAGTGTCGGCGTCATGAACGACATCCACCCGGGGTTCGAC
>NZ_JBSGZJ010000656.1:0-2766 GCF_053610925.1 Streptomyces sp. NPDC054847
ATCCTTTCCCGTTCCGGCGGATCCGCCGGAACCATTGACGGACCGCCCCGAGCGCGCTCATCATCACTCGCCAGCGGGTGTCATCGCTGACATATGTCAGCGATGACACCGATGTGCCGGGCCGCCTCGCCGCCCGGCACCGCGATCCCCTTCGGCGTCGCGTCCCCGCAGCGGACGCGGGCAGGACGCCGCCGACCACAGTGCAGGAGAGACCATGAGCCCAGGCCCCGCGTACCGACGTGCCCGGCTGCGCCTCGCCGCCGCGGCAGCCGCGACATGCGCGCTCGCCGTCACCGCCGTAGTCCCCCCGGCGGCGGCGTCCGGCACGGCGCCCCACACCGAGACCTACCGGCCCCAGTTCCACTTCTCACCGGAGAAGAACTGGATGAACGACCCCAACGGGCTGGTGTATTTCAAGGGCGAGTACCACCTCTTCTACCAGTACAACCCGAGCGGCAACACCTGGGGCAACATGTCCTGGGGCCATGCGGTCAGCACGGACCTCGTGCACTGGAAGGAGCTGCCGCTCGCCATCCCGCACGACGACGAGGAGATGGTCTTCTCCGGCAGCGCGGTCGTCGACCACGAGAACACCAGCGGTTTCGGGACCAGGGACGACCCCGCGATGGTGGCCGTCTACACCAGCGCCTACAAGAAGGACGGCAAGCAGGCACAGTCGCTGGCGTACAGCACCGACCGGGGCCGCACCTGGACCAAATACGAGGGCAACCCGGTCCTCGACATCGGCTCGAAGGAGTTCCGCGACCCGAAGGTGCAGTGGTACGCGCCGACGAAGAGCTGGCTGATGACGGTGTCCCTGTCCACCGAGCACAAGGTCCGCTTCTACTCCTCGAAGGACCTCAAGAGCTGGACGCACCTGAGCGACTTCGGCCCGGCCGGCGCCGTCGGGGGCGTATGGGAGTGCCCCGACCTGTTCCCGCTGCCCGTCGACGGCGACAGCGGACGCACCAAGTGGGTCCTGGTCGTGAACATCAACCCCGGTGGCATCGCGGGCGGTTCGGCCGCCCAGTACTTCGTCGGCGACTTCGACGGCACCCGCTTCACCCCGGACGACGACGGCTCGTACACGCCTCCCCCCGGGCACGTCGTCCAGGACTTCGAGTCAGCCGACTACGGAAACTGGACCACGACCGGCACGGCCTTCGGCGGAGGACCGGTCCCCGCGCCGGCGCCCGGCTCCTCGGGCACGAGCGGCGTCGAGGGGCGGGGGTTCGTCGACAGCTTCCACGGCGACGACGCCGAGACCGGCACGCTCACTTCGCAGCCGTTCACCGTGGACAGCGCGTACCTCAACTTCAAGGTGGCCGGCGGCCGTCATCCGCACGTCCCAGGCTCGGTCCTGGGCGACGCGCCGGCGCCCGAGGGCACGGTCCTCGCCGACTTCGAGCAGGACGGCTACGGATCGTGGACCGCCACCGGCACCGCCTTCGGCGACGGCCCCGCCGCGGGAACACTCCCCGGCCAGCAGCAGGTGTCCGGGCACACCGGCGACCGGCTGGTGAACAGCTTCCTGGGCGGCGACTCGACCACGGGCACGCTCACCTCACCCGAGTTCACCGTCACGGCGAAGTACCTCAACCTCCTCATCGGCGGCGGCAGGCACCCGTCCGGAGCCGAAGCGCCCACCGCCGTACGCCTCGTCGTCGACGGCCGGACCGTACGCAGCGCCACCGGCGCCGACTCGGAGGCGCTCAACTGGGCCTCCTGGGACGTCGGCGACCTCGCCGGCCGCAAGGCGCACATCGAGGTCGTCGACGAGAACACCGGCGGCTGGGGGCACATCCTGCTCGACCAGGTCATGCTCTCCGACAGCCCGGCACGGCCGCGTTCGACCGAGACGGCGGTCAATCTCCTCGTCGACGGCAAGGTCGTCCAGAGCGTCTCCGGCGCGGACAGCGGAAGCCTGGACTGGGCGTCGTTCGACCTCCGCGCCCACCAGGGCGAGCAGGCCACCGTCCAGCTGGTCGACATGAACAAGGGCGGCTGGGGCCACATCATGGCCGACCACTTCGTCGCCGCGGACAAGCCCGCGACCTCCAGCGTCCAGCGGGCCCACTGGGTCGACCACGGCAAGGACTACTACGCCGCCGTCTCCTGGGAGGACGCGCCGGACGGGAAGCGCCGCATGATCGGCTGGATGAACAACTGGCAGTACGGCAACAGCATCCCCACCTCCCCCTGGCGCAGCGCGCAGAGCATCCCTCGAGAGATGGCGCTGCGCACCGTGGACGGCCGGATCCGGCTGACGCAGCAGCCGGTGACGTCCGTCCGGTCACTCCGGACCGGGCAGGCTGTCGGTGTCCGCGGGCTCACTGTGACCGACGGCTCCACGCCGCTGGCCGGTGGGCGGGCGGACGGAAAGTCCCTCGACCTCGAGGCCACCTTCTCCATCGGCGACGCGGAGCGCTTCGGGCTCAAGGTCCGTACCGGTGAAGGGCAGGAGACCGTCATCGGGTACGACACGAAGACCCATGAGCTGTACGTCGACCGCACGAAGTCGGGCGCGGTGGACTTCCATCACGACTTCCCCGGCGTCCAGCGCGCGCCACTGGCGGCCGAGGACGGCAAGGTCAGGCTCCGGATCCTGGTCGACTGGTCGTCGGTGGAGGTGTTCGGCGGCGACGGTCAGGCCGTGATCACCGACCAGATCTTCCCCGACCCGGACAGCGACGGCATCCAGGTCTTCGCGGAAGGCGGCTCCGTCGGCGTGGACCGGATCAAGGCCTGGCAGCTGCGGTCCTACCG
>NZ_JBSGZJ010000657.1:0-2766 GCF_053610925.1 Streptomyces sp. NPDC054847
GTCTCAGCGCGCGGTCTGCTCGTGCACGTACGCCACCAGCCGCGTCAGCGCGTCCGGGTCCGTCGTCGGCAGCACCCCGTGCCCGAGGTTGAAGACGTGGCCCTCGAGCCCCGCCGCCGCGTCCAGCACCTCGCGGGTCTTGGACCGGACCGCCTCCGGCGTGGAGAAGAGCACCGCCGGGTCCAGGTTCCCCTGGAGCGCCTTGCCGGGGCCGACCCGGCGCGCGGCCTCGTCCAGCGGGACGCGCCAGTCGACGCCGACCACGTCGGCCCCCGCCTCGCCCATGAGGCCGAGCAGTTCGCCGGTGCCGACGCCGAAGTGGATCCGCGGGACGCCGTAGGAGGCGACGGCCTCGAAGACCTTGACCGACGCGGGCATCACCGAGCGCCGGTAGTCGGCGGGCGCCAGAGCGCCCACCCACGAGTCGAAGAGCTGTACCGCGGACGCGCCGGCCTCGATCTGGACCTTCAGGAAGGCGGAGGTGATCTCCGCGAGGCGGTCCAGCAGGTCGGCCCACAGCTGCGGGTCGCCGTACATCAGGGCCTTGGTGTTCTCGTGGTTGCGGGAGGGCCCGCCCTCCACGAGGTAGCTCGCGAGGGTGAAGGGCGCGCCGGCGAAGCCGATCAGCGGGGTCCCGCCGAGCTCGCCGGTGAGCATCCCCATGGCCTCGGTGACGTACCAGACGTCTTCAGGGGCGAGGTCGCGCAGCCGGGCGAGGTCGGCGCGGGTGCGGATCGGCTCCGCGATCACCGGTCCGACGCCCGGCTTGATGTCGAGGTCGATGCCGATGGCCTTGAGCGGCACCACGATGTCGCTGAAGTAGATCGCCGCGTCGACCTTGTGCCGCCGGACGGGCTGCAGCGTGATCTCCGTGACGAGGTCGGGCCGCATGCACGACTCGAGCATCGGGACGCCTTCGCGGACCTTCAGGTACTCGGGCAGTGAGCGGCCCGCCTGACGCATGAACCAGACCGGCGTGTGCGGCACCGGCTCGCGGCGGCACGCCTTCAGAAAAGCGGAGTCGTACGTCGTCTGGTGGCCCGGGGGGCGGTTGTTGGCGCTCACGCACTGAATCTTCGCATGTGCGCGGGAAGTGCCCGCCCCGGCCCGGGTGTCCCTCCCTGCGCGAAGCCCCCGTTCCGCCTACTCTTCCCCGCATGGCTGCGGCTCAGGGACATTTTTCCGATCATTCCAAAAGCGCTGACGAGAAGGGGAATCCCGAACCGAGCAGTGACCCGGGTACCGAGGCGGGTGCTGTTCCCCTTGCGTTCCGTCATGCGGTGGAGGCGCTGCGGTCGGCACGGCTGCGGCCGGAGATCGAGGTCGAGACGACCCGCCCTCCGCAGCGGCTCGCCCCCCACTCGTACGCGCTGGAGGCGGCGGTCGTCGACGGCGAGGACGATCTCGCGGACGGCCGTCTTGTGCTGCTGCACGATCCCGCCGGCCACGACGCCTGGAACGGCACCTTCCGGCTGGTGACCCTGGTGCGGGCGGAGCTGGAGCCGGAGATGGCGGCCGATCCGCTGCTGCCGGAGGTGTGCTGGTCCTGGCTGACGGGCGCGCTGGAGGCGCGCGGACTGTCGTACGGGGTGCCGAGCGGCACCGTCACCCGTGCGGGGTCTCACTATTTCGGAGGACTCTCCGACCGGCGTCCCGCGACCCAGATCGAGATCCGTGCGTCATGGACGCCCCGCGAGGGTCCGGGTGGCGCGCCCGACACCGCCGCACACCTCGTGGCCTGGTGCGATCTGCTCTGCCAGATCGCCGGACTGCCGCCGTCCCCGGCGGGCCCGGCGGACAACGCGACGGGTGTGGTGACCCTTCCGCAGCGCCGCGGCCCCCAGCAGCCCTGACCGGCGGGGGCCTCGCCGCGGGGAGACTGGGCGCGGCCGCGCGCCGGAGCAGCGGGCTCACCCCGCCCGTGACCGCCCGCCTGAGCGGTTCGCTCGTAGGATGATCGATCGCCTGTCCGAATTGCCCGGATTATTACTCACCAAATCGTGATCATTCTCTAAAGGCGGACGGGTTCGGTGCCGAAGAGGTCAATGACCCAACTGCACGGTTCGCCCCGGCTTCATCCCCCGAGCCGGCTCCGTCCCGCACCTTTCCAGGAGGCCTGGTGTCCGTTCTTCTCGAGCAGCCCGCAAGCCTGGTCGCCTACCGCCCGAACAAGCCGACGGCCATGGTCGTCGTGGCCGACCCGCGCGTCCGTTCCACCGTCACCCGCCACCTGTGGGCACTCGGGGTCCGTGACGTCATCGAGGCGTCGTCCATCGCGGAGGCACGTCCCCGCGTCGGCAACCCGCGCGACATCTGCGTTGCCGACGTCCATCTGCCCGACGGTTCCGGGCTGACCCTCCTGTCCGAGACCCGCGCCGCGGGCTGGCCCAACGGCCTGGCCCTGTCCGCCGCCGACGACATCGGCGCCGTGCGCAACGCCCTGGCCGGCGGCGTCAAGGGTTACGTCGTCACCGGCACCCGAACCAACATCGGCCATCCGACCCGCCCCGGCGCCGCCCCCATCGGCGCCGCGGCGAACCGCATGCACCGCCGCCCCCCGGGTGCCCCGAGCCACCCGGGCGGCTACCGCGAACTGTCCGGCCGCGAGGTCGAGGTCCTGCGCCTCGTCGCGGAAGGCCAGTCCAACAAGGCCATCGGCGTCTCCATGGGCCTGTCCGCACTGACCGTCAAGAGCCACCTCGCCCGTATCGCGCGCAAGCTGGGCACGGGTGACCGTGCCGGAATGGTGGCCGTGGCTCTGCGCAC
>NZ_JBSGZJ010000658.1:0-2749 GCF_053610925.1 Streptomyces sp. NPDC054847
AGGGGCCCGCCGCTGGAAAGGGGAGTGGCCGGTTCGAGTCGTTCTCCAGGCCTGTCCGCGAGGCTCGGTGCCCATGAACGGTTTTGTGCACACGGCAGCCGAAACACCGCCCGGGCCGGCCCGGGCGGCGACGGCCGCCGCCACGGAGCGGGGGTGTGGCGGGTGTGTCTGCCGTGCCGTGCGGTGTACCGAGCCCCTATCTGGAGGACAACTGTGAGGGACTACCGATGAGACGGGTCGTCATCACCGGCATAGGCGTCGTCGCTCCCGGCGGTGTGGGCACCCGGAATTTTTGGGACACGCTCACCGCGGGCCGTACCGCCACCGGGCACATCACCCTGTTCGACGCGTCCGCCTACCGCTCCCGGATCGCGGCCGAGGCCGATTTCGACCCCGCCGCGCACGGTTTCAGCCCCGCCGAGGCCGCCCGCCTGGACCGGGCCGCCCAGTTCGCGCTGGTCAGCGCCCGGGAAGCGCTCGCCGACAGCGGCCTTGCGGGCGCGCTGGACGCGGTGCGCACCGGTGTCACCCTGGGCAGCGCGGTGGGCTGCACGACGTCCCTCGACGAGGAGTACGCCGTCGTCAGCGAGCACGGCTCCGCCTGGGAGGTGGACCACACCCGGGCCGTGGCCCATCTGTTCGACTACTTCGTGCCCAGCTCGATGGCGGCCGAGGTGGCCCGTGCCAGCGGCGCGCAGGGCCCGGTGTCGCTGGTGTCGACCGGCTGCACCTCGGGCCTGGACTCGATCGGCCACGCCGTCGACCTCATCCGTGAAGGCAGCGCCGACGTCATGGTCGCCGGCGCGACCGAGGCGCCCATCTCGCCGATCACGGTGGCCTGTTTCGACGCCATCAAGGCCACCAGCCCCCGCAACGACGACCCGGCCACCGCGTCCCGGCCGTTCGACCGCACCCGTAACGGGTTCGTCCTGGGCGAGGGCGCCGCGGTGCTGATCCTGGAGGAGTTCGAACACGCCCGCCGCCGCGGCGCGCACATGTACGCGGAGATCGCCGGGTTCGCCGGCCGCAGCAACGCCTACCACATGACCGGTCTGAAAGCGGACGGCACGGAGATGGCCGAGGCGATTACCGCGGCCCTGGACGAGGCACGGCTGGATCCCACCGCCGTCGACTACATCAACGCCCACGGCTCGGGCACCAAGCAGAACGACCGGCACGAAACCGCCGCGTTCAAACGCAGCCTCGGCCCGCACGCCCGGACCGTCCCGGTCAGCTCCATCAAGTCGATGATCGGGCACTCCCTGGGCGCGATCGGCTCGCTGGAGGTCGCCGCCAGCGCCCTGGCCATCGAACACAACACCGTGCCGCCGACGGCGAACCTGCACGAGGCGGACCCGGCCTGCGACCTCGACTACACCCCGCTCACCGCCCGCGAACAGCGCACCGACACCGTCCTGAGCGTCGGCAGCGGGTTCGGCGGCTTCCAGAGCGCCATCGTCCTGACCCGGCCGCGCCTTCAGGAGGCAGCATGACCACGGCACTGGCCCCCCCCCCCCCCCCCGCCGGCGAGACCGCCCCCACCCCCACCCCCGTCCCGGCGCCCCGGGCGACGCACACCGGTGCGCACCCCGTCCGCCGGCCCGCAGCCGCGACCGTCACCGGGATCGGCGTCATGGCACCCAACGGGCTGGGCACCGAGGCCTGGTGGGCGGCCGTCCTCGCCGGCACCAGCGGCATCGGCCCCCTCACCCGCTTCGACGCCGCCCGCTACCCGGTCAAGATCGCCGGCGAGGTCGACGGCTTCGTCGACACCGACCACCTGCCCAGCCGGCTGCTGCCGCAGACCGACCGGGTCACCCGCCTATCCCTGGCCGCCGCCCGCCAGGCCCTCGACGACAGCGGCTGCGACCCGGCCGCCCTGCCCGCCCACCAGGCCGGCGTCGTCACCGCCAGCTCCGCCGGCGGCTTCGAATTCGGCCAGCGCGAACTGCAGGCCCTGTGGAGCAAAGGCGGCCAGCACGTCAGCGCCTACCAGTCCTTCGCCTGGTTCTACGCCGTCAACACCGGCCAGATCTCCATCCGGCACGGCCTGCGCGGCTCCAGCGGCGTCGTCGTCACCGAACAGGCCGGCGGCCTCGACGCCCTCGCCCACGCCCGCCGCCAGATCCGCAAGGGCAGCCACATCATGATCACCGGCGGGGTCGACTCCGCCCTGTGCCCGTGGGGATGGGCCGCCCACCTCGCCGGCGGCGGCCTGAGCCGCGTCAACGACCCCACCCGCGCCTACCTGCCCTTCGACACGGCCGCCTCCGGCCACGTCGTCGGCGAAGGCGGCGCCCTGTTCGTCCTCGAGGCCGCCCCCGCCGCCCGCGCCCGCGGCGCCCGCTCCTACGGCACCTTCACCGGCTACGCGGCCACCTTCGACGCCCCCGCCACCGTGGACACCCCCCTCACGGCGGACGGATGCCGCCTGGCCGACGCCGCCCGCCTGGCCCTGGCCGACGCCGGCCTGAACACCGGCGACATCGACGTCGTCTTCGCCGACGCCGCCGGCACCCGCGGCGCCGACGCCGCCGAAGCCGCCGCCCTGACCGCCCTGTTCGGCCCGCACGGCGTCCCGGTCACCGCCCCCAAGACGATGACCGGCCGCCTGCTGGCCGGCGGCGCCGCCCTCGACGTCGCCGCCGCCCTGCTCAGCCTGCGCGACCAGGTCGTCCCCCCCACCGTCCACACCCCCGAACAGGCCCAAGAAGGCCCCCTCGGCCGGGGCACCACCGCCCGCCCCCCC
>NZ_JBSGZJ010000659.1:0-2745 GCF_053610925.1 Streptomyces sp. NPDC054847
GGACCCGGCCGGCGCAGGGGGCGCTCCCCGCCGGCCGGGTCCGTATCCCGTGCAGCGGGGCGCGTCAGACCCCAGTGCGCAGGGCGATGCGCTCGTCGCCCGCGTACACGTTCATGTTGTTGCCGCGCAGGAAGCCGACCAGCGTCAGACCGGTCTCCGCCGCCAGGTCCACCGCCAGCGACGAGGGCGCGGACACGGCGGCGAGCACCGGGATTCCGGCCATCACCGCCTTCTGCGCCAGCTCGAACGACGCCCGCCCCGAGACCAGGAGGATCGACCGGGACAGCGGCAGCCGGTCGTCCGTCAGCGCCCGGCCGACGAGCTTGTCGACGGCGTTGTGCCGGCCGACGTCCTCACGGATGTCGAGCAGCTCGCCCTCCGGCGAGAACAGCGCCGCCGCATGCAGGCCCCCGGTCCGGTCGAAGACCCGCTGCGCCGCCCGAAGCCGGTCGGGGAGGCCGGCGAGCAGAGCGGGCTCGACGCGGACCGGGGGAGTGTCGGCGATCGGGAAGTGCGCGGTGGTGCGTACGGCGTCCAGGCTGGCCTTGCCGCACAGGCCGCAGGACGACGTGGTGTAGACGTTCCGCTCGAGGGTGATGTCCGGGACCGGGACGCCGTCCGCGAGCGCCACGTCCACCACGTTGTAGGTGTTGGTGCCGTCCTCCTTGGCGCCCGCGCAGTACACGATCGACCGCACCTGGGAGGCGGCGTGCAGCACGCCCTCGCTGACCAGGAAACCCGCCGCGAGCGCGAAATCGTCGCCCGGGGTGCGCATGGTGATGGCGAGCGGCTTGCCGTTCAGCCGGATCTCCAGCGGTTCCTCGGCCACCAGCGTGTCGGGACGGGACGTGACCACCCCGTCCCTGATGCGGATGGTGCGGCGGCGCTCCGTGACCCGTCCCATGGCGATCAGTCCCATTCGTTCGTTCAGCGCTGCTGTACGTGTTGGTAGCCGAAACGGCCCTTGATGCAGAGGTTGCCGTGGGTCACCGGGTTGTCGTGCGGCGAGGTGACCTTGACGATCTCATTCTCCTGCACATGGAGGGTGAGGTTGCAGCCCACGCCGCAGTACGCGCAAACCGTCGTCGTCTCGGTCTGGGCCGACTCGTCCCAGGTCCCGGCCGCCCGCATGTCGAACTCCGACTTGAAGGAGAGTGCCCCCGTCGGACACACCTCGATGCAGTTGCCGCAGTACACGCACGCCGAGTCGGTCAGCGGCGCGTCGTGCTCCGTGGAGATACGGGCGTCGAAACCGCGCCCCGCGACGGCGATGGCGAACGTGTTCTGCCACTGGTCGCCGCAGGCGTCGACGCACTTGTAACAGAGGATGCACTTGTCGTAGTCGCGGACGTAGAGGTCGTTGTCGATCTTCGGTTCCTCGTTCATCCGGGCCGCTTCCGGGCCGAAGCGGTCCGGCTTGGCCTCGTACTCCTTGATCCACTCGGCGGCCCGCGGCGTCGTGGACAGATCCGTGGACGAGGCCAGCAGCTCCAGTACGACCTTTCGGCTGTGCCGGGCGCGCTCCGTGTCGGTCAGCACCGTCATGCCGGGCTCGGCGCGGCGGGAGCACGCGGGCGCGAGGGTACGTGCGCCCTCGACCTCCACGACGCACACCCGGCAGGCGTTCTTGGGGGTCAGCGTGTCGCCCTGGCAGAGCGTCGGTATGTCCTTGCCCGCGGCACGGCACGCGTCGAGGATCGTGTCGCCCTCGGGGACTCTGACCTCCTGGCCGTCGAGGGTGAACTCGACCAGCCGGCGCGGCATATGGAGGGGGATGGCGGTCATTCGTAGGCTCCCAGCCGGTCGATGGCGGATTCGACGGCGTTCCAGGCGGTCTGCCCGAGGCCGCAGATCGAGGCGTCCCGCATGGCGCGGCCGACCTCGCGCAGCAGGGCGATGTCACCCGCCGCGTCGGCGCCCGTACGGTCCTTGATGCGGTGCAGCGCCTCCTCCTGGCGGACCGTGCCCACCCGGCAGGGCACGCACTGGCCGCAGGACTCGTCGCGGAAGAACTCCGCGATGCGCAGCAGGACGCGCGGCAGTTCGACGGTGTCGTCGAGGACGAGCACCACACCGGAGCCCAGCGTCGTACCGGCTGCGCGGGTGCCCTCGAAGGTGAGCGGGATGTCCAGTTCGTCGGGGCGCACGAAGCTGCCGGCCGCCCCGCCGAGGAGGACCGCGCGCATGGTGTCCGGCGGACCGGCGAGCTCGATCAGCTCGCGCAGGGTGACACCGAACGGCAGCTCGTAGATGCCGGGACGGGCGATGTTGCCGGACAGGCAGAACAGCTTCGTCTCCTCCGTCCGGCCGGTGAGGATCGGCAGGACGTTGACGAGCGTCTCGACGTTGTTCACGGCCGTCGGCTTGCCGAACAGGCCCTTCTCCACGGGGAACGGCGGCTTGGTGCGCGGCTCGCCCCGGTAACCCTCGACGGAGTTGAAGATCGCGGTCTCCTCGCCGCAGATGTAGGCGCCCGCGCCGCGCCGGATCTCGATGTCGAAGGCGTAGCCCTGGCCGAGGACGTCCTCGCCGAGGAGTCCGCGGGCGCGGGCGGAGGCGATGGCGTTCTCCAGGAGGCGGAGCGCGCGGGGGTACTCGCCGCGGAGGTACAGGAAGCCCTTGTGGGCGCCGATCGCGTAGCCGGCGATCGTCATCGCCTCGATCAGGGCGTACGGATCGCCCTCCATCAGCACCCGGTCCTTGAAGGTGCCCGGCTCGCTCTCGTCCGCGTTGCAGACCAGGTAG
>NZ_JBSGZJ010000660.1:0-2741 GCF_053610925.1 Streptomyces sp. NPDC054847
GTCGTTGCCTACGAGCCCGTATGTCACGCCGCCGCCTGCGAGCAGGACCGCGGCGACCGCCGCGGCGATCATCACCTTGCCGCGACCGGGCCGGACCGGCCGCCCGTCGGTACGACCGAAGGGTTCCGCGGACCCGGAGGCACCCGCCACCGGTGAGCCGGCTGCCGGCGGACCGTACGACGCCCCGAGGCCGGGCATCGCACCGCCTGGGGAACCGGGTGCCGGCGGCCCGTACGCCGCCTCGGAACCGGGCATCGCACTGCCCGCGACAGGCCCGGACTCCGCGGGGCCGAAGCCCTGCGGCTGGTACGGCGCCGCGTTGAGCACGGTCGGGACCCTGGGTGGCGGCTGCTCACGCGGTCCGTCCGCCGGGGGCACGAGCGGCGCCGTGTGTCCGGCGGGATCCTCACCTGCTGCGACGGCCGACAGCATCCGCGCTGCCGCTTCGGCGTCGGGCCGCTGCGCCGGATCCTTGTGCATCAGCTGCCGCAGTACCGGCCCGAGCGGACCGGCGCGCCGGGCCTCCGGCATCGGCTCGACGACGATCGCGGTGAGCGTCGACCAGGTGGAGGTGCGGCGGAACGGCGACGAACCCTCGACCGCCGCGTACAGGGTGGCGCCGAGCGCCCACACGTCGGAGGCCGGGCCCGGATCGTTGCCCTGGGCACGCTCGGGTGCCAGGTAGTCGAGGGAGCCGACGATCTCGCCGCTGCGGGTGAGCTGGGACGTGGAGCCGTCGCCGGGATCGTCCATGGCCGCGATGCCGAAGTCGGTGAGCACGACACGGCCGGAGCGGTCCAGCAGGACGTTGCCCGGCTTGACGTCCCGGTGCAGCACGCCGGCGCGGTGCGCGGCGGCGAGCGCCTCGAGGACCCTCGCGCCGATGCCGGCGGCCTCTCTCGGGTCCATCACGCCGCGGGTGTTCAGCACGTCGTCGAGCGAGGGGCCGTCGACGAGTTCCATCACGATGACCGGCCGGCCCTCGTGCTCCGCGACGTCGTGGACGGCGACGACCCCGGTATGCCGGACGCGGGCGGCGGCCCGTGCCTCGCGCTGCATCCGCAGGGTCAGGTCGGCCAGTTCGGGCGCCGACGAGTCGGTGTACGTGCGCAGTTCCTTGACGGCGACCTCGCGCCCGAGCACCTCGTCGACCGCCCGCCAGACGACGCCCATGCCGCCGCGGCCCAGTTGCTCGACCAGCCGGTAACGCCCGGCCAGCCGCTCGTTCTCCCCCGTTGACACCGCTGCCCCGCTCCTCGCTCCGAAAGTGACGGATCACAGACTAGAGGGGGCAGCGCGGTGCCGAGGCCGGGTGTTACCCGGCTGTGGCGGTCAGGTCGCCGCGCCGCGGCCGGGCGAAGCTGTCGAGCCCGGCACGGTCGAGGCCGGTCAGTCGGGCGACCTCCGCCTCGTCGAGGGCTCCGCAGTCGATGCCGCGCAGCAGGTAGGAGCTGAGCGCCTTGGCGGTGGCGGGTTCGTCCATGACGTCGCCGCCGACGTGGCCGGCGTAGGCGGCGAGGCGTGCCGCTGCCTGCTCGAAGCCCTCGCGGTAGAAGGCGAACACGGCGGCGTACCGGGTGGGAAGGTGGCCGGGGTGCATGTCCCAGCCCTGGTAGTAGGCGCGGCCGAGGGCGCGGCGGGTGAGGCCGTAGTGGAGCCGCCAGGCGTCGTGGACCTTGTCGGTCGTTCCGACGGGCAGCACGTTGGTGGACCCGTCGCACACACGTACTCCGGTGCCGGCGGCGGCCACCTGCATGACGGCCTTGGCGTGGTCGGCGGCGGGGTGGTCGCTGGACTGGTGGGCCGCGCTGACGCCGAGGCAGGCGCTGTAGTCGAAGGTGCCGTAGTGGAGTCCGGTGGCCCGTCCCTCGGCCGCGTCGATCATGCGGGCGACGGTGGCGGTGCCGTCGGCGGCGAGGATCGACTGGCTCGTCTCGATCTGGATCTCGAAGCCGATGCGGCCGGGTTCCAGGCCGCGCGCCTTCTCGAACTCCTCGACGAGTCGCACCATGGCGGTGACCTGCTCGGTGTAGGTGACCTTGGGAAGGGTCAGGACGAGCCCGTCGGGCAGTCCTCCGCGTTCCATCAGGCCGGTGAGGAAGACGTCGAGGGTGCGGATGCCGCGGTCGCGTACGGCGGCCTCCATGCACTTCATCCGGATACCCATGTAAGGGGCGGCGGTGCCCTGTTCGTACGCCTCGGAGATCAGCCGCGCGGCGCGTGCGGCGTCCGCGTCTTCGTCGGCCCCCGTGTAGCCGTCCTCGAAGTCGACGCGCAGGTCCTCGATCGGCTCGCGCTCCAGTTTGGCGCGAACACGGGTGTACACGGGCTCCGCGAGCTCGTCCGTGAGGCCGAGGACGCGCGCGAAGGTGCGGGCGTCGGGCGCGTGCTCGTCGAGTGCGGCGAGTGCCTGGTCGCCCCATGCGCGGATCGTGCCGGTGGCGAAGTCGTTGCCCGGGACGTAGACGGTGTGGACGGGCTGGCGGGTGCCCGGATCCCCGGGGTAGCGGCGGGCGAGTTCCGCGTCCACCGTCGCCAGGGAGGCGCTGATGCCCTCGCTGACCGCGCCCGCGAGGCTCGTCGCCACCTTCTCCTGCTGACCCATTCCCACACCCTCCGCACACTTCGGGATCCGTGGTTTCCGCATCACGGATTCAACATTCTGTTGAATGAAGTTAAGGGGCGGCCGTGATCTGCGTCAATGGTCCCTCGGAACGGACCGGGGCCGCGCGGTGACGAAC
>NZ_JBSGZJ010000661.1:0-2665 GCF_053610925.1 Streptomyces sp. NPDC054847
GGAACGACACCGCCGCCCCCGAGTCCCTGACGGACGTCGTGGCCCGCGTCCGCGAGGTCGCCGCCGAACGCCCCGCCGCCGTTCACGGCGCTCGTTCGTCTCCAGCGCATGCCCTCGTTCCCCTTCGTCGAGTCGTGTCCGGTCGCGTTCCGTCGGGTGTGGGGTCGACTTGTCACATGTGTGTCTTCGGCACGTTCGGGTCGTGGGCGAGCGGGCGGCCCGGGTCTTCGGCCGTCAGGGTGAGGCCGTCAGGGTGACGGGCCGGGTTGTCAGGTGCAAGACATTCGATCCTGGGCGAACGATGGCCCGGCGTTCTTGTCATGGGCAAGGCATGTCGTTACGTTCCCGGGGTCTCACAGCGTCCGCGGCCCGGCGTGACCCCCGCAGAGCCGCCCCCCACCAAGGAGTCTCAATGACGAAGTCAAGCCGCCTGCGTGACCGGCGGGGCGGGGGTGAACATGCGTCCGTCACGCAGCAGCGCCCAGAGCACACTCGCTCGTCGGCGGGCCAGGGCGATGACGGCCTGGACGTGCTTGCAACCCTTGCCACGCTTCTTGAGGTAGAAGTCCCGGTTGGGTCCCTCGCGGATGATGCTGGTCTGCGCGGACATGTAGAACACCCGTCGCAGGCGGCGGCTGTAGCGCTTGGGCCGGTGCAGGTTGCCGGTCCGCCGACCCGAGTCGCGTGGCACGGGCACGAGCCCGGCCGCCGAGGCCAGGTGACCGGCGTCCGCGTAGGCGGTCAGGTCGCCCGCGGCGACGACGAACTCGGCGCCGAGTATGGGGCCCATGCCGGGCAGCGACTCGATGATCTCCGCCTGCGGGTGGCTGCGGAACGTCTCACGGATCTGCTTGTCGATGCGCTTCAGACGGTCATCCAGGGCCAGGATCTGCGCGGCCAGGTCGGCGACGAGCTGGGCGGCGATGTCCTCGCCGGGCAGCGCGGTCTGCTGGGCCTGGGCGGCCTCCAGCGCGGTGGCCGCGACGACGTCGGCGCCGCGCACACTGCGATTCGCCAGCCATGCCGTCAGCCGGGCCCGGCCGCGGCGGCGGATCGCTGCCGGGGTCTGGCAGCCGGTCAACAGCACCACGGCACCCTTGTGAGCCGAGTAGTCGAAGGCCCGCTCCAGGGCGGGGAAGACGCCGGTCAGCACGTCCCGCAGCCGGTTGATCATCCGCACCCGGTCGGCGACCAGATCGGATCGGTGGGCGGTCAGCAGCGACAGATCGGCAGCCAGCTGCGCGGGCACGTCGATCGCGGCGAAGTCCCTGCGGTGACGGGCTGTTTCGGCGATGACGTACGCGTCACGGGCGTCGGTCTTCGCCTCGCCCCGGTAGGCCCCGGACATGCGGTTGACGGTGCGGCCCGGCACATAGACGGCCTGCTGGCCGTGCGCTGCGAGCAGAGCCAGCAGCAGCGCGGACGACGTGCCGGAGATGTCCACCGCCCATTGAACATCGTCAGCCAGCTCCAGGATCTCGCTGAGCGCCGTCAGAATCGCCGACTCGTCGTTCTCGATCTTCTTCGACCACAGAGTTTCGCCGGTCTCATCGACCACTGCAGCCCAGTGATGACCCTTGCCTGCGTCGATGCCGGCCCACACCTGAGCCCGTCGCTCGCTCACTCGCCCCTCCCCAGTTCCAACAGCATGCCGTTGGCCCAAGGAACACCCCGCTGTCATCTCCGTAATCAGCGACCGCACACAGCGCGCACATCTCAATCAGCAGTCAGGGCGCCCCGAAGAGCCGGGCGGCCACTCCTTGGAAGCCACGAACGGCAAGCAACCGTCAGCCACACCCGGCCCTCCCGGGCCGCTTAACAACTTACGGAGCAATCGTGAGGTTCCTCAGACGCCTTCCCGCCGTGGTCGCCGCCGCCGTCCTCGCGCTCACCGGGCTGTCGGCCGTCCCGGCGCAGGCCGGCGAGTCCGCGGCGACTGCCGGGCCCAACTTCAAGGCCCCCTACCCCTGCGGACAGCGATGGACCTACAGCCATCACTCCGCCGAGGTCCGCCGCGCCCTCGACTTCGTGCGCGCCGACGGCGGAACCACCGCAGGCACCCCCGTCCTCGCCTCGGCCGCCGGAACCGCCACCCGCCACTACCAGGCCGGAGGCGCGGGGAACTACATCGTCATCGACCACGGCAGCGGCTGGAAGACGTACTACTTCCACCTCGCCGCCTACTCCGTCGCGAGCGGCGAATACGTGGGCCAGGGCCGGCAGATCGGCACCACCGGAAGCACCGGCAACTCCTCCGGCGCGCACATCCACTACGAGCAGCTCTACAACGGCGTCGGCCAGAACATCGTCATCAACGGCTCCGGACTCTCCTACCCCGGCAGTTACCACCAGGCCTACCTGACCAGCGACAACGGCTGCGGCGGCACCGGCGTGCCGTTCAACACCTGGGGCAGCGGCGTCAACGTCCGCGCCGACGCCCGCCTGAGCGCCCCCGTCGTCACCACGCTGGGCGGGCCGACCGCCGTGCGCGTCCTGTGCCAGAAGCAGGGTGACACCGTCAACGCCGAGGGCTACACCAACAACTGGTGGAGCAAGCTCCGCGACCAGAACGGCTTCATCAGCAACATCTACATCGATCACCCGGACGCCAGGCTCCCCGGCGTCCCGCTCTGCTGACCGCCCGTCACCACCCGGGCGGCGCGCG
>NZ_JBSGZJ010000662.1:0-2655 GCF_053610925.1 Streptomyces sp. NPDC054847
GGCAGCGCCCGCGGAGCCGGGCGAGCCCCCGGCGGACGTCGCTGCGGCGCCCGTGGAGGCGCCGGAGCCCGCTGACGTGTCCGCCCCGGCCGTCCAGTCGGAGGAAGCCGCCACCGCACCGGCCGCCGAAGCACCTCGGACCGAAGTCCTTCAGACCGAAGCCACTCCGACCGAAGCCCTTCCGACCGAAGTCCCGCAGGAGCAGGCTCCGCAGGCCCAGGCCCCTGAGGCCGAGGCTCCGCAGGAGGAAGCCCCGCAGGACGACGTGAACGAGGCCCCCGCCCCGGCGGACGCCGACTCGTCGGCGCAGTCCGTCGCGGACGACGCCGCCCCGGCCGCCGCAGAGGCTCCCGAGGAGGGCGAGTCGCCCGAGCCGCAGCCCGCCGCCGCGACGCCCCCCGCACCCGGCTACGACGACGCCGAACGCGAGGCCGTCCTGCGCGTGATGCGCGAACGCCGCGACATCCGCAACGGCTTCCGCAGCGACCCCATCCCGCACGAGGTCCTGCTGAGGGTCCTCGAAGCGGCGCACACCGCGCCCAGCGTCGGCCACTCCCAGCCCTGGGACTTCGTCGTCATCCGCTCCGCGGAGACTCGGCGCACCATGCACGAACTGGCGCAGCGCCAGCGCGAGGCGTACGCCAAGTCGCTGCCCAAGGGCCGGGCCAAGCAGTTCAAGGAACTGAAGATCGAGGCCATCCTCGACACCCCGGTGAACATCGTCGTCACCGCCGACCCCACTCGTGGCGGCCGCCACACCCTCGGCCGGCACACCCAGCCGCAGATGGCGCCCTACTCGTCCGCCCTGGCCGTGGAGAACCTGTGGCTCGCGGCCCGCGCCGAGGGCCTCGGCGTCGGCTGGGTCTCCTTCTTCGACGAGCGCGAGATGGTGCGCACGCTCGGCCTGCCCGAGCACCTCGAGGTCGTCGCCTACCTCTGCGTGGGGTACGTCGACGAGTTCCCGGAGGAGCCCGAGCTGATGCAGGCGGGCTGGTCCAAGCGCCGCCCCCTGTCCTGGGTCGTGCACGAGGAGACCTACGGACGCCGTGCGCTGCCCGGCGAGGAGCCGCACGACCTGCTGCAGGAGACCGTCACCAACATCCGCCCGCTCGACGCCAAGGCGCTCGGCGAGGCGTGGGAACGCCAGAAGCGGATGACCAAGCCCTCCGGCGCCCTCGGCATGCTGGAGATCATCTCCGCGCAGCTCTCCGGCCTCTCCCGGATGTGCCCGCCGCCGATCCCCGAGCCCGCGGCCGTCGCGATCTTCGCCGGTGACCACGGGGTGCACGCCCAGGGCGTCACCGCCTGGCCGCAGGAGGTCACGGGTCAGATGGTGGCCAACTTCCTCGGCGGCGGGGCGGTCTGCAACGCCTTCGCGAACCAGGTCGGCGCCGAGGTCTGCGTCATCGACGTAGGCGTGGCCTCCGACCTGCCGGCCACTCCCGGTCTGCTGCCGCGCAAGGTGCGGCCCGGCACCGCCGACTTCACCACCGGTCCCGCCCTGACCCGCGAGGAGGTCCTCTCCGCCATCGAGGTCGGCATCGAGACCGCCCGCGACCTGGTGGCCGCCGGCAACAAGGCGCTGCTGACCGGTGAGATGGGCATCGCCAACACCACCGCGTCCGCGGCGCTCATCTCCGTCTACACGGGTGCCGACCCGTCGGAGATCACCGGGCGCGGCACCGGCATCAACGACGAGATGCACGCCCGCAAGGTCGACGTCGTCCGCCGTGCGCTCGAGCTCCACCAGCCCGACCCGGCGGACCCGATCGGCGTCCTGGCGGCCGTCGGCGGCCTCGAGCACTGCGCGCTCGTCGGACTGATCCTCGGCGGCGCCTCCCTGCGGACCCCGGTCATCCTCGACGGCGTCAGCACGGGCGCGGCGGCCCTGGTCGCCCGCGCCGTGGCACCGGAGGCGCTGGCCGCCTGCATCGCGGGCCACCGCAGCGCGGAGCCCGGCCATGTGGCGGCCCTCAACAAGCTGGGTCTGCGCCCCCTGGTCGACCTGGACCTCCGCCTCGGCGAGGGCACGGGCGCCCTGCTGGCGCTCCCCGTGGTCCAGAGCGCCGCCCGGGCGATGCACGAGGTGGCGACCTTCGACTCGGCAGGCGTCACGGAGAAGTAGTCCGGGGTCCGGCCCGCGCATCCGGTCCGCAGTGGACGACCGGATGCGCGGCGGCGCAGGCGCCGGAGGCAACCGTTCCGCAACGGTCCGGCCCGCCCCGCGCACCGGGGCCGTATCGTGTTCGCCAGGACCCTCACCCGTTCCCACCAGCCGCTTCACCGTCGCAGCGGCCTCACTCCCGCATCGCACCGCCCGAGGAGCCGCACCGCCATGGCCGAGCACGTCCCGCACGCCGAGCACCCCGCCTACCCCGTCGGCCTCCGACTCGCCGGGCGCCGCGTCGTCGTCATCGGCGGTGGGCAGGTCGCCCAGCGAAGGCTCCCCGCCCTGGTCGCGGCCGGTGCCGATGTCACCCTGATCTCCCCTTCCGCGACGCCGTCCGTCGAGGCCATGGCCGAGTCCGGCGAGATCACCTGGACCCGCCGCCGCTACGAGGACGGCGACATCGCCGACGCCTGGTACGCCCTGGTGGCCACCAGCGACGCCGACGCCAACGCCCGCGCCTCCGCGGAGGCCGAGCGCACCAAGAC
>NZ_JBSGZJ010000663.1:0-2643 GCF_053610925.1 Streptomyces sp. NPDC054847
ACCCCTCTGGTGCCTGTTACACAGCCGGCCCCCGCTCGTCACCACGGGGCCCCGGACCCGCCCGGCGCGGGCCCCTCTTCATGTCCGCGCACATCTTTGTGCGCCGAAGTGCGCGCCGTGGGCCGTGAGTTGGGCCCGAACGTGTTTGACTTATCTCTCTGTGGGCATGTCGACAAAACGCTGAAGTGACCTCACTGGCTGCGGTATACCAGGTGTACGCGGGTTGCAGGTGGTGCGACGATGGAATTTATGGGGGACAGGGCAACTCTGTTGGAGACAGGGCGGTTTGTGCAGCCGCATGCCGGAAACGCGCCGGACGCGATCGACGCCGCGGTCCGTGCCGACCACACGGGCAAGGACCGGAGCAACACCGGCCACGACGACACGGACGACAGCAGCGCCGACACGGTGGAGACCGCCGGCGCGGAGGCGCGCCACCGGAGCGCCGCCGACGCCGGTGACACCGCGGCGATGAGCGTCCTCGGCGCACTGCTGCTGCGCCGCGGGGACCTCGACGGGGCGGAGCCCTACCTGCGGGGCGCCACCGCCGACGGCGACCGCGCCGCGGCCAACAACTTGGGCGTGCTCCTCCACCAGCGGGGCTACGCGGACGAGGCGGCCGGCTGGTGGCGGATCGCCGCCGTGGCCGGATCCGCCGCCGCTGCGCACGCCCTGGGACGTCACTTCCGCGAGCGGGGCGACGAGCCGGCCGCCGAGTACTGGCTGCGCCAGTCCGCGGAGCAGGGCCACGCCCTCGGCGCGTACGCACTCGCCGACCTGCTGGAGCACCGCAGCGACGTCGGGGCCGAGCGCTGGCTGCGCACGGCCGCGGAGCAGGGCCACCGCGAGGCGGCTTACCGGCTCGCCCGCGCCCTGGAGCGCCGGGCGGCGGAGGAGTGCCGCAAGAACGACGGCGTCGGCAGGCTGGTCGGCGCCGGCCCCGCGGAGCCTGGTACCGCGCGGGACGCCGCGCGGCGGGCCCGTCGCGGCGAGGACGGAGGACGGCCCGCCGGTGTGTCCAAGGGCGGTGCGGGACGGCCCGGGGCGCGTCGCGACGAGCCGGCGGCCGCCGCGACGGGCCCGGGCGCCGTCGGCACGACCGACCCGGCGCTGCGCGTGCTCGTCGACGCGGAGGAGACAGCGGGCGAGCACCCGGCCGGACGCCGGACACGCGACGGCCGTCTCCGTGCGAGCGCCCCCGCCGCACAGGAGCAGGCCGCGGATCAGGGCGGGGCCCTGCTCGACGAGGCCGCCCAGTGGTACCGGCAGGCCGCCGCGCGAGGTCACCGGCGGGCCGCCCTGCACCTGGGGTCGATCCTCGAGAGGCGCGGCCGGCTGAAGGAGGCCGGGCGCTGGTACCTCACGGCCGCCAAGGACGGCGAGGCCCGCGCCGCCTGCGCGCTCGCCTTCCTGCTGCGTGACGCGGGCGACGAGGAGAGCGCCGCCGTGTGGTGGCTGCGAGCGGCCCAGGAGGGCGACGGCAACGCGGCCAACGCCCTCGGCGCGCTGCACGCGGCCAGGGGTGAGCCGCAGACGGCGGAGCGCTGGTACCGCGCCGCCATGGACGCGGGCGACGTCAACGGCGCGTACAACCTGGGTCTGCTCTGCGCTGCCCAGGACCGTACGGCCCAGGCCGAGCAGTGGTACCGCCGCGCCGCCTACGCCGGACACCGTGAGGCCGCCAACGCCCTCGCCGTCCTGCTGCTCCAGGCGGGTGACCCGGTCGGCGCCGAGCCGTGGTTCTCCAAGGCGGCGGAGGCGGGCAGCGTCGACGCCGCCTTCAACCTGGGCATCCTCCACGCCGGCCGCGACGACGACCGCACGGCCCTCGCGTGGTACGAGCGGGCCGCGGCGGCCGGGCACACCGAGGCGGCGCTCCAGGTCGGCATCGCCCTGCTCAGGGACGGTGACGAGCAGGGCGCGGAGCGTCATCTGCGCTGCGCCGCGGGCGGCGGCAGCGCGGAGGCGGCGTTCCGGCTCGCCACTGTGCTGGACGCCCGCCGCCCGCCGCCCGGTCCGCCGGCCCTCGGCGAGCCGGTGGCGGAGAAGAGCGAGTGCGAGGAGTGGTACGAGCGGGCCGCCGAGCAGGGCCACCGTCGCGCCCAGGTACGGGTGGGCATGCTGGCCGCCGCCCGCGGTGACATGACCGACGCCGCCCGCTGGTACCGCGAGGCGGCGGAGGCGGGCAGCCGCAGCGGCGCGTTCAACCTCGGGCTCCTCCTCGCCCGCGAGGGCAGCGAGCGCGAGGCATCGCTGTGGTGGACGCGGGCCGCGCGGGCCGGGCACGGCAGGGCCGCACTGCGTCTTGCGCTGCTCGCCGCCCGCCGGGGAGAACTGGCCGAAGGCCAGCGATGGTGCGCCAGGGCGGTGGAGCTCGGCCCCGCGGAGGTCACGGAGCGGGCCGCACGCCTGCGCGAGGCACTGCTTCAGGAACTCACCGCTTGAGGCCTGTCCGGGCGGTCTTCTTGATCGACCGGACAGGACCTTAAGGGATTTGCGCTGGTCGGCGGGGTGACGTAATGTTGTGTTCATCGCCGCGGGGTGGAGCAGCTCGGTAGCTCGCTGGGCTCATAACCCAGAGGTCGCAGGTTCAAATCCTGTCCCCGCTACTGAAACCGAAGGCCCGGATCCTTGGATCCGGGC
>NZ_JBSGZJ010000664.1:0-2639 GCF_053610925.1 Streptomyces sp. NPDC054847
GGCGAGCAGTTCCGCCGCCCTTCGGGCCCGCCACGGCCGGTGGGCGAGGCCGCCGAACGCCAGCCCCACGTGCCGGACCCGGCCGTCCTCGACGGCGAGGACCGCGGCGACGGAGACCAGGGCGAAGGCGTACGAGGCACGGTCGCGGGCCTTGCGGTACGCGGACCGCGCCCCGGTGGGCACGGGCGGCAGCTCCACGCCCGTGATCAGCTCGCCGGCCCGCAGCTCGGTGTCCACGTCGGGGCGGTCACCGGGCAGCCGGTGGAAGTCGCTGACCGCCAGCGACCGGTCCCCGTCGGTGGAGTGCAGATGGACCGTGGCGTCGAACGCGGCGAGGGCGACCGCCATGTCGGAGGGGTGAGTGGCGACGCAGTGCTCCGAGTGCCCCAGCACGGCGAGGTCGCGGTGGACACCCTCCCGTGCGGGGCAGCCGGTGCCCGGCGCGCGCTTGTTGCAGGGCTTGGAGATGTCCTGGAAGTAGGTGCAGCGGGTGCGCTGGAGCAGGTTCCCGCCGGTGGTCGCCGCGTTCCGCAACTGCCCGGAGGCCCCGGAGAGAAGCGCCTGCGACAGCGCGAAGTAGCGCGTCCGGACGGCCGGATGGGCCGCGAGGTCGCTGTTGCGCACGGCGGCGCCGATGAGGAGCCCGCCCCCCGGCACGCCCTCCACCGTGCCGAGCGGCAGCCTGCTGACGTCGATGAGCACGTCGGGCGTCGCGACGCCCAGCTTCATCAGGTCGACGAGGTTGGTGCCGCCGGCGAGGTACTGCGCTCCGGTGTGCGCGGCGTACGCGGCGACGGCCTCGGCGGCCGTGCCGGGTCGGACATAGGCGAAGGGTTTCACGGTGTCACGTCCTCGATGGCCGCCACGATGTTGGGGTAGGCGCCGCAGCGGCACAGATTGCCGCTCATGCGTTCACGGATCTCACCGGGTGTGAGGGTGACGGGTCCGTCCGCCCCCTCCCGCCGCCCGGTCACCAGCGACGGACGGCCGTCGGCCGCCTCCGCCAGCATCGCCACCGCCGAGCAGACCTGCCCAGGGGTGCAGTAGCCGCACTGGAGGGCGTCCCTGGCCACGAACGCCTCCTGCACGGGATGCAGTTCGCCGCCGGGGGCTAGGCCCTCGGCGGTGGTGATGTGCGCCCCGTCGTGGGACACGGCCGGCATCAGACAGCTGTTCACCCGCCGCCCGTCGGCGATGACGGTGCAGGAACCGCACTGGCCGTGGTCGCATCCCTTCTTCGGACCGGTCAGGTCCAGGTGCTCGCGCAGGGTGTCCAGGACCGTGGTGCGGTGGTCGAGCGTCAGCGTGTGACTGACGCCGTTGACGTGCAGGGTGACCGCGGAGCGATGGGCGTCCGCGACGGTCGTGGCGCCCGCGGTCCCCGGTCGGCTGGTCGGTTCCACGCCGCAACCTTTCCCGTCGGATGACATGTTTCGCTCTATTTCCTACCAGCCTGCGGGGCAATGCGCGGTTCGGCCGCTCATGAGCCCTCCGGCCCGTCCACGTTCCGCCGTTCGAGCGGCCGCAGCGCCGGGCCCTCCAGTACGGAGCCGTCGACACCGAACCGGGAGCCGTGGCAGGGACAGTCCCAGCTTCGCTCCGCCTCGTTGAACGCCACCAGGCAGCCCAGGTGGGTGCAGCGGGCCGACACCGCGTGGCACACCCCTTCGTCGTCGCGGTACACGGCGCAGCGCTGCCCGTGCAGACGTACGACCGCGCCCGTGCCCGGTTCGATGTCGGAGGCGGAGTCCACATGGGTGGTGCGCAGCCGGTCCCCGACGAAGTGCTTGCCGATCTCGGCCTGCTGGGAGAGCAGGGTGGGGACCTCCCGCAGGGTGCTCCGGATCCGCCGGGGATCGTAGAGGCCGGCCCACGGGGCCTTGACGGCGCAGATCAGGCCCGCCAGCAGCCGCCCCGCCAGCACGCCGCTGCTCATGCCCCAGCCGCCGAAACCCGTGGCGACATAGGTGTGCTCGGCACCCGGATGGAAGGGCCCGATCAGCGGCACGGTGTCGCTCGAGTCGTTGTCCTGCGCCGCCCAGCGGTACATGGTCTCCTCCACCGGGAAGTGCGTGTGCATCCACTCGTCGAGGCGCTCGATCCGCTCGGGGACGTCCGCCGTGCCGGGGGTGAAGGTCTCCCCGGTCACGATCAGCAGCCGGCGGCCGTCGCCGAGCGGGGCCGTGCGCACCGACCGTTTGGCGCCTTCCTCGCAGATGTACATCCCGGCCGGGTCACGGTCGGCCGGCAGCGCCGCGGCCACCACCAGCTCGCGGCGCGGCGACATCCGGGCGAACAGCAGCGCCCGGTCGAACACGGGGAAGTGCGTGGCGATCACGACATCGCGCGCGGTCACCGTCCGGCCGCTTTCCGTGGTGAGCCGGCAGGGCGAGCCCTCGTGCAGTCCGGTGACCCGGGTCCGCTCGTAGATCCTGTTGCCGTAGGCGGTGAGGTCCCGTGCCAGACCGAGGAGGTACTTGCGCGGATGGAACTGTGCCTGCTCCTCCATCCGTACCGCTCCGGCGACGTCGAAGGGCAGCCCGGTGTCCTCGACGTACGAGGCATCCAGGCCCGCCTCCGCGGCGGCCTCGGCCTCCGCCCTGAGGGCGGAGCGCTGAGCGTCGTCCCGTGAGTAGACG
>NZ_JBSGZJ010000665.1:0-2630 GCF_053610925.1 Streptomyces sp. NPDC054847
GATCCCGTGTGAGACCGTGAAGCGCCCCCGCCCCCGGCGGGGGCGCTTCGTGTTCCCCGGGGAAGGGCCCCCGGGAGAGCGGGTCACGACACCTTGCGTGCGACGGCGAAGATCCGCCGGAAGGGGAACACCGTGCCGTGGGGACCGGGCGGGTACGCCTTGCGGAGCAGGTCCCGGTACTGGGCCAGGAACTCCTCCTGCGCCGCCGGGTCGTCCGCGAGCTCAGTGAGCACGGGCCGCAGGGCGGTGCCCTTCACCCAGTCCAGCACCGGGTCCTCGCCGCCGAGGAGCTGGAGGTACGTGGTCTCCCAGGCGTCCGCGTCGCAGCCGAGGTCGGCGAGACGGGTGAGGTAGTCGGCCGGCTCCAGGATGTGGACGTAGCGCCGGCCGTGGTCGCCGAGGCGGGCGCGCCACTGCGGGGTCTCGCAGAGTTCGCCGAGCAGGGCGTGGCTGGGCGAGGTGAAGTTGCCGGGGACCTGGAAGGCGAGGGTGCCGCCGGGGGCGAGACCGTCGAGCCAGACGGCGAACGACTCGGGGTGGTTGGGCACCCACTGGAGGGCCGCGTTGGAGACGATCAGGTCGTAGGGCTCGTCCGGGGTCCAGTGCGCGGCGTCGGCGGGCCGGAAGTCCAGCCAGCCGCCGCCCGCCGTGGTGCCCGCGTACTCCTTCTCGGCCTGGGCGAGCATGTCCGGGGAGAGGTCGAATCCGGTGATGTGCGCGTCGGGCCACCGGTCGGCGAGCAGTGCGGTGACATTGCCGGGGCCGCAGCCGATGTCGGCGATCCGGGCGGGACGGCCGACGGCGGGCAGCGCGGGTATGCGGGCGAGCATGTCCAGGAAGGGACGGGTGCGGTGCCCGGCGTGGCGGAGGTACTGCTCTGGGTCCCAAGTGGGCGCGGAATGCATGCTGAAGTCCCCCTCGCAGGAACGGAAAGCCGAAACGGAAGCGTGTTCCGGCCCGACCATGCCCAATAGTCCACAAAAATATATCTTGACGTCAAGAGACTTCATGTCGACAGACCCTCTACACTGATCGACATGGAGGACGAGGTCGATCGACTGGTCGCAGCATGGCGCCGTGAGCGCCCGGACCTCGACGTGGAACCGCTCGAGGTGCTCAGCCGCGTCTCCCGGCTCGCCCGCCATCTCGACCGGGCCCGCCGTATCGCGTTCTCGGAGCATCAGCTCGAGCCGTGGGAGTTCGACGTGCTCACCTCGCTGCGGCGGGCCGGCGCCCCGTACCAGCTCTCGCCCGGCCAGCTGCTCACCCAGACGCTGGTGACCTCCGGGACGATGACCAACCGCATCGACCGCCTCGCCAAGAAGAACCTGGTCGAGAGGCTGCCGGACCCCAGCGACCGGCGCGGCGTCCTGGTGCGGCTGACCCCGGAGGGCCGCGACCGTGCCGATCAGGCACTGGCCGGGCTGCTCGCCCAGGAGCGGGCGATCCTCTCCGAGCTCTCGAGCGCCCAGCGGGCGGAACTGGCCGCGTTGCTACGCCAGTTGACCGCCCCGTTCGACAACATCCCCGGCTAGGGCCGGTCCCGGGCCCAGATCGGCGGGCCCCACACCGGCCCGGCGGGCCAGCGCGACGGCGGCGAGCGTGGAGTGCACGCCCAGCTTCCCCAGCACGTTCTGCATATGCGTACGAACGGTGTGCGGCGACAGGAAGAGGCGCTCGGCGACGGCTTTGCGCCCCAGGCCCGCGACCATGCAGCGCAGCACCTCCTGCTCGCGCGGGGTCAGCGACTCCACCAGCCGCTCGCTCTCCGTGCGGTGCTTGCGTGCCGCGGTCATCTCCCGCAGTACGCCGGTGAGCAGCGCCGGCGCCAGGTGCGTCTCGTCCCGCAGTACCCCGCGGATCACCGCCAGCAGTCGTTGCAGGGAGCAGTCCTTGGCGACCCAGCCGGAGGCCCCCGCCTGGAGGGCCAGTGCCGCGCGCCGGGCGTCGTCCTTCTGTGCGAGGACGACCGGACGCAGCGCGGGATGGAGCGAGCGGACGCCTGTGACCAGGGCGATTCCGTCGACGACGGGAGCCGCGCCGGTCTCCGGCACCGCACGGGCGACCGGGGCGGCCCTCGGCGGCGGCACCGCGGCCGACGCGCCCAGGTCGGCGTCTACGAGCATCACGTCGAACCTGCGGCCTTCCGTCGCGGCGCGTTCCAGGCAGCGCAGCGCCGCGGGGCCGCTGCCTGCCGCGGCGACCTCCACATCGGGCTCCGCCGCCAGGGCCGCGGCGAGCGACTCGGCGAAGATTCGGTGGTCGTCCACGACCAGCACCCGGATACGAACCACAGGACACCCCCAGTGTCGGAGGACGGACCGGCACGGGTACGCCGCCCGGGGGACGGAGGGTACAGCGCATCGCCCGGCCGCCGCCGTGCTGTGACTGATACCCCGCCCCGGGCGCCGTACCCGGCTGTTTCGCCCCCTGATCGACACCGGCCCCCACCGGTGCTGTGGTTCAGAGTACGGACGGGCGCCGGTGACGGAAGGCTATTTGCAGAACTGATCGGCGGCGTTGCCGAGGGTGTGGCCGATGTTCCGAAACGACACCTGAGTGGACATACGACGACTGGTTGTGCCCGGCCGGCGCACAGAAAACGACGCGGGGCGGGCCGGGCGCACCCC
>NZ_JBSGZJ010000666.1:0-2616 GCF_053610925.1 Streptomyces sp. NPDC054847
GCCCTCGACCACGACCGGCTGGCCCGGTCCGTCGCCGCCCTGCGCGCCACCGCCACCGCGCCCGTCGCGGTCGGCTTCGGCGTCAGGACCCGCGCCGACACCCTGCTCCTGCAGGACCTCGGCGCGGACGCCGCCGTCGTCGGCAGCGTCGGCGTGGCCCGTATCGAACAGGCCCTGACCGAAGGCCGCGACCCCGTCGAGGAGTTCGGCTCCTTCGTGAAGGAACTGCGCGGGCCGTGAAGGGAGCTGCGCGGGCCGTGAGCGGCCCCGGCGGCCCACCGTGCCGAACAGCGGAACCACCCGTACGAAAGGAGACCCCCGTGATCGTCCGCAAGCTCGAAGAGGTCACCTGCGTCGACTGGGGCAACGGCCTCAGCCGCAGATTCCTCACCCAGGCCGACGGCGTCGGCTACACCGTCACCGACACCATCGTCCGCGCGGGCACCAAGTCCCGCCTGGAGTACCGCAACCACCTCGAGAGCTGCTACTGCATCGAGGGCTCCGGCGAGGTGATCGACAGCGACGGCGTCTCGCACCCCATCACCCCCGGCACCCTGTACGCGCTGGACCGGCACGACGCCCACTGGCTGGTGGCGAGCCCGCACGAGGACCTGCGCCTGGTGTGCATGTTCACCCCCGCGCTGCGCGGCGACGAGAGCCACAACCTCGACTCGCCCGAATTCTCCCACTACTGATGGCCGACTTCACGAAGGACCAGCAGGCCCTGCGCGACGGCCTGGCGCCCGTGCTCGACAAGCTCGACGAAGGGCACATCGAGCGCGACGCGGCCGCCGAGTTCCCCCGTGAGGCATGGCGGCTGCTGGCCGGCACCGGAATCCTCGGACTGCCCTTCGACGAGCGCCACGGCGGACTCGGCCAGTCGCTGACCACCACCATGTACGTCCTGGAGGGCCTGGGGGAGGGCTGCCGGGACGCCGGACTGAACTTCTCCGTCTGCACCCACCTGGTCTCCGTCGGCGTCCCGCTGCAGCGCTTCGGCTCCGACACCCTCAAGGACCGCCACCTGCCCGGCATCTGCACCGGCGAGCTGATCGGCGCCCACGCCATCAGCGAACCCGACAGCGGCTCCGACGCGCTGGCGATGCGCACCCGTGCGGTACGCGACGGCGACACCTACGTCCTGAACGGCAGCAAGTCGTTCGTCAGCAACGGGCCCGTCGCCGACGTGTTCACCGTCTACGCCCGCACCAGCGACCGTCCCGGGCCGCTGAGCATCACCGCGTTCCTCGTCGACCGCGACACCCCGGGCCTGACGCTGGGCCGGCCACTGGCCAAGATGGGCCTGCGCACCTCCCCGCTGTGCGAGCTGTACTTCGACGACTGCCGCGTCCCGGCCGACCGGGTGATCGGCCGGCCCGGCGGCGGGTTCCTCGTCCTGGACCACGTGATGCGCTGGGAGATCCTGTGCTCCTTCGTCATCAACGCCGGCGAGATGCAGCGCCGGGTGGACGCCTGCGTCCGCTACGCGCAGACCCGCAGCCAGTTCGGGCAGCCCATCGGCTCCTACCAGGCCGTCTCCCACAAAATCGTCGACATGGCCACCGGCGTGGAGACCTCCCGCCGCTGGCTGTACGAGACGGCCCGCAGGATGACCGCCGGCGACAACGTCACCCGCGACATCGCCATGGCCAAACTCGTCACCAGCGAGGCCAACGTCGCCTCCGCCCTGGCCGCCGTGCAGATCTTCGGCGGCAACGGCTACATGGCCGAGTACGGCATCGAGAGCCAGCTGCGCAACGCGGTCGCCGGAACGATCTACTCCGGCACCTCCGAGACCCAGCGCAACCGCATCGCCGCACTCCTGGGCCTGTGAACTCAACCGACGGGCCCTTGGCATCCAACCGACAACGAAGCGGACCCCCAGTTGCCATGACGACCCCCCTGAGCACCGGCGCCCTCGAGGCCACCGAGTTCCTCGACCACGAGAACGAGCAGGTACGCGCCTTCGTGGCCGACGCCCTGCCGCCCACCGCCACCACACCCACCGAGCAGGCCGTCGCCCTCTACTACGCGGTCCGCGACACGATCCGCTACGAGGTCTACGGCGCCGACCTGACCCGCCGAGGGCTGCGCGCCGGCACCGTGGCGGCCACCGGCTCCGGCATGTGCCTGCACAAGTCGATCCTCTACGCGGCCGGCCTGCGCTCGCTCGGCATCCCCGCCCGCCTCGTCCTGACCGACGTGCGCAACCACCTCGCCTCCCCGAAACTGGTGAGCCTGCTCGGCGGCGACGTGTTCCACCAGCACTGCCTGACCTCCGTACGCCTCGAAGGCCAATGGGTGCGTGCCACACCGGTGTTCAACAAGAACCTGTGCCGGCTGTACCGGATGGCGCCCCTCGACTTCGACGGCACCACCGACAGCCTGCACCACCCCTTCGACCTGAAGGGCCGCCGCCAGATGGAGTTCCTGCGCTTCCACGGCGAGTTCGACGACCTGCCCTACGAGGCCGTCCTGGCCGACCTGCGGGCCGCGCACCCCGGCCTGTTCGGCGCCGGTGGCGACCGCTTCACGGCCGGCTCCCTGGAGCACGACGCCGGCCGGACGGCGGCCGCCTGATGCTGGTCAAGATCTGCGGCGCCACCACCACCGCGG
>NZ_JBSGZJ010000667.1:0-2609 GCF_053610925.1 Streptomyces sp. NPDC054847
GGCGCTCCCCGGCTAGCCGGCGGTGTCCTCTTAGGTGGGGTAGGCGGGCGGTGTTCCGCCAGTCGGCCTGGCGGGTGTCGTCGCCGCGGCGGGTGACCGGGTCGCGGCGGGCCAGGACCTGCGCCGGGTCGAGGGCCCCGGTCACCGCCTGCAGTGCCCCGCCGACCGACCGGGCGGCCTCCCTGGCCGCGCCGGGACGCAACAGGGCCTTGCTCGGCACGCATGCCCGGTAGGAACACTCGCCGCCGACCGCCTCGGCCTCGACGACGACGGCGGTCAGCCCTGATCGGACGACGCGGTCGGCGGCGACCTCGCCGCCCGGCCCGCCGCCTACCACGACGACGTCGTACGTGTCCTCCATCAGCCGCGCACCAGGGGGGTGTCCACGAGGTGCTCGGCCAGGAACCACACCTGCGCCTCGCCGGTGCGGATGACGTCGGAGACGAGCAGGTCGGTGCTGCCCTCGTCGCCCTCGCCCGAGATCCGGGCGGCGGCGTCCCGCGCGTCGATCAGGATCCGCTCGTGCGCGTCGAGAAGCCGCGACAGCATGACGGGGACCGGCTCCACGCCGTCCGGCGGCCGGGGGATCGCCGTCAGCTCCGCGACGTGGCGCGGGTCTCCGACCGCGACGCCGCCGAGGCTCTGGATCCGCTCGGCCAGCCCGTCCACGATGGCGAGTTGGGCATCCGCGTGCTTGTCCAGCATGAGGTGGAGCGAGTAGAAGGTCGCCCCGCGCATGAGCCAGTGGTGCTTCTTGTAGAGGGAGTACAGGATCTGCGTGTCGGCGAGTACCCGGTTCAGCCGCTGGCAGGCGTACATGCGGGTGTCGTGGCCGAGGCCGATCGGCAGCTGCTTGAGCGTGCCGAACGTCTGGGTCTCTTCGCCCTTCTGGTGCAGCAGCGGCTGGCCGCCTCCGCGCGGGGCTGTGGTGGTCGTGGTTTCCATCGAGTTCTCCTGGAGGTGGGAGGGCCCGGCCGTCCGGTCGGGGGCACGGAGCGGCCGGACCCGGTCTGCGTGGCACGCGGTCAGCGCTCGCTGCGGACGGCGGCCTGCGGCGCCGCCGGGTCTGCCGTAGCTGCCGGGCCCGACCGGTGCAGTACGACCCGGGCGAGCAGCCCGCTGCCGACGCCCGCCGCGACCACGAGGACTGTCCACCACAGCGGGTAGGGCCTGAGGCCGAGGGCCGCGTCGAGGGACCAGGCGCCGGGTCCGGTGGCGGCGAGAGCGGCGGCGGTGCCGATGAGGACGAGCGGGTACTCGTAGCCGTCGTTCTGCACCCAGAGGCCGTTGTGCCATTTCACGGTGAGGGCGACGGTCATGACCCCGATGGCCCCCGTGGCGGCGAGCGGGGTCAGGAAGCCTGAGGCGAGCAGCAGACCCGATCCGATCTGACCACCGCCCGCCGCCAGTGCGGTGAGGGCTCCACCGCGGAAACCGTCGGCGCGGAACTCCTGCGTGCCGCCCTCGAGCCCCCTGCCGCCCAGGTGCGTGCTGATCTTCTGCACGCCATGGCCGGCGACGAGCAGCCCCACCAGCAGACGCAGGATCAGAATGCCGGTGTCCAAGGAGGTCAGCCGGCCGCGTGCGCGCCGATGATGCTCTGCGCATACACGACACCCAGGCCGTAGGCGCCGGCGTGGGCCTTGACGATCTCCATGACCGCGCCGTACGTCTCCTGACGCGCCCAGTCGCGCTGCAGCTCGAGGAGCACCTGCACCCAAGTCACCGGCACCGCGCCGGCGGCGATCATCCGCTGCAGCGCGTGCTCGTGGGCGGCCGGGCTGACGCCGCCGGAGGCGTCGGAGACCACGTACACCTCGTAGCCCTGCTCCAGCGCGGACAGCGCGGGAAGCACCAGGCAGACCTCGGTCCACAGGCCGGCGAGGATGATCTTCTTGCGCCCGGTCGCCCTGACCGCCGCCACGAGCGCCTCATCCTCCCAGGCGTTCATCGTCGTGCGGTCGATGACCTCGTTCTTGGGGAACACCTCTGCGAGCTGCGGAAGCAGGGGCCCGGAGAACGACTCGGCGGCCACCGTGGTCAGGACGGCGGGCACGTCGAACGCCTGGGCCGCCTTGGCGAGACCCACGGTGCTGTTGATGATCGCGGCGCGATCGCCGCTCCCGGTGCCGAAGAACATCTGCGGCTGGTGGTCCACGAAGAGCATGACGGCGTTGCCGGGCGTGAGCAGGTCCGCGCTCGGGGCGGCCTGCACCTTGGTGATGTCGAACATGAGGAATCCTTTCGGAGCAGTCGGAATGGTGCCGTCCGCGTTACTGGGTTCGGCACACCCGAAAACTACGACGGGCCCGACCGACCGACTTCTCTCTCCGTGCCCAGGAGTTGGCACGACAGCGCACTACCGTTCCTAATCAGTGAGCAGGAGTGAGTCTTGGACCCATTCCTGGTCGCTGCGGGCACCCCGAACGGTGTTGGGTGTCCTGGTTGCCCGCGTTCGCGCCGCGTCCGGGGGCACGCATCGGGTGCGTGGTCCGGGGATGCGGGGGCGGGTTCCCTCGCGCCCGAGGGTGCCCGGGTCGGCCTGGACGGTCCGATGCCCCGCACGATCGCTCTGGTCGTGCGGGGGCGGTGTCGTCCGTCGCCGGATC
>NZ_JBSGZJ010000668.1:0-2592 GCF_053610925.1 Streptomyces sp. NPDC054847
ACCTCCAGGAGCTCAACCAGCGGGGCATGGCCGCCGACTACCCGGTCATCCTCGGCGGCGCCGCCCTCACCCGCGCCTACGTCGAACAGGACCTCCACGAGATCTACGACGGCGAAGTCCGCTACGCCCGCGACGCGTTCGAGGGCCTGCGCCTGATGGACGCCCTCATCGGCATCAAACGCGGCGTCCCCGGCGCGGCCCTGCCCGAACTCAAGCAGCGCCGCGTCAAGGCCACGACCACGGTCGTCGACGAACGACCCCCGGAGCAGCCCACCCGCTCCGACGTCGCCACCGACAACCCCGTCCCCACCCCGCCGTTCCGGGGCAGCCGCGTCGTCAAGGGCATCCCGCTCAAGGACTACGCCTCCTGGCTCGACGAAAGCGCCCTCTTCAAGGGCCAGTGGGGCCTGAAGGCCGCCCGCGGCACCGGCCCCACCTACGAGGAACTGGTGGAGTCCGAGGGCCGGCCCCGGCTGCGCGGCCTGCTCGAGCGGCTGCAGACCGACAACCTCCTCGAAGCGGCCGTCGTCCACGGCTACTTCCCCTGCGTCTCCAAGGGCGACGACCTGATCATCCTCGGCGACGACGGCTCGGAACGCACCCGCTTCACCTTCCCCCGCCAGAGCCGCGGCCGGTACCTGTGCCTGGCCGACTTCTTCCGCCCCGAGGAGTCCGGCGAGACCGACGTCGTCGCCCTCCAGGTCGTCACCGTCGGCTCCCGCATCGGCGAGGAGACCGCCAAGCTGTTCGAGGCCAACTCCTACCGCGACTACCTCGAACTCCACGGCCTGTCCGTCCAGCTCGCCGAGGCACTGGCCGAGTACTGGCACGCCCGCGTGCGCGCCGAACTGGGACTGGCCGGCAGCGACCCCACCGGCCTCGACGGCATGCTCCGCACCGAGTACCAGGGCTGCCGCTACTCACTCGGCTACCCCGCCTGCCCCGACCTCGAGGACCGCGCCAAGATCGCCGCCCTCCTCGAACCGGAACGCATCGGCGTCCAGCTGTCCGAGGAGTTCCAGCTCCACCCCGAGCAGTCCACCGACGCGATCGTCATCCACCACCCCGAGGCGAGCTACTTCAATGCCGGAGGCCGCTCATGAGCACCCTGCGCGACGCTCTCGCCTCGGGCCGGCCCTCGTTCTCCTTCGAGTTCTTCCCGCCGAAGACCGAGGCCGGCACCCGCACCCTGTGGAACGCCGTCCGCCGCATCGAGCCCCTCGCTCCGACGTTCGTGTCCGTCACCTACGGAGCCGGCGGCTCCTCCAGGGACCGCACCGTCGCCGTCACCAAACGCATCGCCGCCGAGACCACCCTGCGCCCCGTCGCCCACCTCACCGCGGTGGACCACTCGGTCGCCGAACTGCGCCACATCATCGGCCAGTACGCGGACGCCGGCGTGCACGACGTCCTCGCCCTGCGCGGCGACCCGCCCGGCGACCCGAACGCCCCCTGGACACCGCACCCCGACGGCTTCACCCACGCCCACGAACTCGTCTCCCTGGTGCGCAGGTCGGGCGACTTCAGCGTCGGCGTCGCCGCCTTCCCCGAACGCCACCCCCGCTCCACCGACTGGGACGACGACATCCGCCACTTCGTCGCCAAATGCAAGGCCGGCGCCGACTACGCCATCACCCAGATGTTCTTCCACACCGAGGACTACCTGCGGCTGAGGGACCGGGTCGCGGCCGCCGGCTGCGACACCCCGATCATCCCCGAGATCATGCCGGCCACCGACGTGAAGCAGATCGCCCGCTTCGCCCAGCTGTCCGGCGCCACCTTCCCCGCCCACCTCGCCGCCCGCCTCGACGCGGCCCGCGACAACCGGGCCGACGGCCACCGCATCGGCGTCGAGTACGCCACCGCCATGGCCGAGCGCCTCCTCGCGGAAGGCGCCCCCGGACTGCACTACATCACCCTCAACCGCT
Source organism: Streptomyces sp. NPDC054847 (assembly GCF_053610925.1). NCBI lineage: Bacteria > Bacillati > Actinomycetota > Actinomycetes > Kitasatosporales > Streptomycetaceae > Streptomyces > Streptomyces sp. NPDC054847. Next base: position 1,929 of record NZ_JBSGZJ010000668.1, read on the forward strand.
CCACCGCGACGCTCGAGATCCACCAGAACATCCAGAACTCAAGGAGTGCACATGCCCTCGCAGCCGGCCGCTGACTTCACGGATTTCAAGGTCGCGGACCTTTCCCTCGCCGAATTCGGCCGCAAGGAGATCACTCTCGCCGAGCACGAGATGCCCGGCCTGATGTCGATCCGCAAGGAGTACGCCGACGCCCAGCCGCTCGCCGGCGCCCGCATCACCGGCTCCCTGCACATGACCGTGCAGACCGCCGTCCTCATCGAGACCCTCGTCGCCCTCGGCGCCGAGGTCCGCTGGGTGTCCTGCAACATCTTCTCCACCCAGGACCACGCCGCCGCCGCCATCGCCGCCGCCGGCATCCCCGTCTTCGCCTGGAAGGGCGAGACCCTGGAGGAGTACTGGTGGTGCACCGAGCAGGCCCTGACCTGGCCCGGCCACGCAGGCCCCAACATGATCCTCGACGACGGCGGCGACGCCACCCTCCTGGTCCACAAGGGCGTCGAGTTCACCAAGGCCGGCGCCGTCCCCGACCCGTCCACCGCGGACAACGACGAGTACCGCGTCATCCTCGAACTCCTGCACCGCTCCACCCTCGACTGGCCCCAGCTCGCCGCGGAGATCCGCGGCGTGACGGAGGAGACCACCACCGGTGTCCACCGCCTCTACG
>NZ_JBSGZJ010000669.1:0-2587 GCF_053610925.1 Streptomyces sp. NPDC054847
CGCCGGATCCGACGCAGGTGGTAGCGACGGACACGCCGGGCCCGGGTGCCACCCAGGTCGTCGCCCACCCCGAAGCGCACGACGCCACGCGCGTCGTCGAGCGACCCGAAGCCCTACCCGACGCCACCCGCGTCGTCGACCATCCCGAAGACCCCGACGCCACCCGGGTAGTCGACCAGCCCGAAGCCCTACCCGACGCCACCCGCGTCGTCGATCATCCCGAAGACCCCGACGCCACCCGGGTAGTCGACCAGCCCGAAACACCGCCCGACGCCACCCACATCGTCGACCACCCCGAAGACCCCGACGCCACCCGCGTCGTGGACCACCCTGAAGGGCCGTCCGCCCGTGGTGGTGAGCGCTGATGCCGCCGCTTCCCGGAATGCCCGGCGGCAGGCCGTCCGAGCTGGTCGGCAAGAAGGTGGCCGGCTATCTCGTGGAGCGGGAGATCGGCCGGGGCGGTATGGCGGTGGTCTACCGGGCGCGGGATCTGCGCCTCGACCGCACCGTCGCCCTGAAGCTGCTCGCTCCCGAACTGGCCCGTAACGACACCTTCCGCAAGCGGTTCACGCACGAGTCGCGCGTCGCCGCGTCGATCGACCATCCGCACATCGTGCCGGTCTTCGAGGCGGGCGAGACGGACGGCCTGCTCTACATCGCCATGCGCTACGTCGCCGGGCAGGACCTGCGGGTGCTCCTCGACCGCATGGGCCCGCTGGCCGCCGTCGCGGCGGGTCGCATCGCCGCGCAGGTGGCGTCCGCGCTGGACGCGGCGCACGCCCACGACCTGGTGCACAGGGACGTCAAACCCGGCAACATCCTGGTCGCCGAGGGCACGGACAGCGACCATCCGGAGCACGTCTATCTGACCGACTTCGGTCTGACGAAGAAGTCCCTGTCGCTGACCGGGTTCACGACCGTCGGTCAGTTCGTGGGCACGCTCGACTACGTGGCTCCGGAGCAGATCTCCGGTCGGCCGGTCGACGGGCGGTGCGACGTCTACAGCCTCGGCTGCGTCGTGTTCGAGACACTGGCCGGCGGCCCGCCGTTCCAGCGTGACGACGACATGGCCCTGCTCTGGGCGCACCAGTTCGATCCGGCGCCGCCGCTGACCGGGAAGCGGCCCGATCTGCCCGGAGCCGTCGACGACGTCATGGCGCGGGCGCTCGCCAAGAGTCCGGACGACCGCTACGGCTCGTGCGGCGAGTTCGTGGCGGCCTTGCGTGCGGCGACGGCCGCGGCGTCCACGGGACCGGGCGAGGGCGGCCACCCGGCGACGGCGGTGGCCGGGCGCGGCATGCTCGCGCCGGAAAGAGCCGCTCCCCCGCCGGACCCGCCGCGGTGGGCGCTGCCGGTCTTCCCTGCCACGGGCGGGTCCCGTCGTCAGTGACGTGGGACCCCGACCTGGCCGCGGCGGTGGACGTGCGACGCCAGGAGCCCGCCGATCACGCCGGTGACCAGTCCCCACGCGGCGGCGAGACCGAGGGCGGGCCAGAGGTTCGGACGCAGCGCCACCTCACCGGCGAGGTCGCCGCCGAGGTCGCCGATGCCGAGCAGGGAGAGGCCGTAGTGCGCGTAGAGCCTGACGAGGAGACAGACGGTCAGCACGGTCAGCACGAGGGCGACGGCCATGTGGACGGCGTGCTGCCAGAGCCGCATGCCGGCCGGTGAGCGGACGGCCATCAGGAAGGCCGCCGCCGGCACGAGCACGACGGCGGCCACCAGCAGCCACCAGGCACGGCCGTCGCGTTCGACGAGCGCCGAAAGGTCGAGTGTCGACATGTCGCCGGTGCGCAGCACCTCGTCGAGCAGCTTCGGCATCGGCAGGCCGAAGGGACCCTCGACCTTGCCCTCCCACGAGGCCCCGAGGCCGAGGGTGAAGGCCAGCCAGACGAGGTTGGGCAGCCCGAGGAAGATCACGGCGAAGGTGTCGGCGGTGCTGTCACGGGTCAGTGCCACGACGACGGCGATGACCACGCCGACCGCCACGTACGTGAGCAGCAGGGCGACCATGGCGTACGCGGCGGGCCGCACCGACTCCTGGAAGCGCAGCAGCCGGGCGGGGAGCGGGCTGCCGCGCGACACGACCACAGCAAGGGCCAGGACACCGGCCAGCCAGAGCAGGCCGAACAGGAGGGTGAGCGGAACGTCGGTGCGGAATCCCACGCGGGGGGTGGCGTCCAGGAATTCCTCGAGGAATCCGCCGGTGGGATCCTCGATGGGGATGGTGAAGGTGTGGCGGGCGAGCGCGCCGAGACCGATGAGGGCGAGCAGCCAGAGGAAGGCCAGCCGGGCGGCCCAGCCCGCCAGTTCGCCGGCGGAGGCGACGGCCCTGTGGCGCAGCGGCCGGAGAAAGCCTGCTGCCAACGTGAGTGCTCCGGCGAGTGCCACGGAGAGGGGCAGGGCCGTGAGTCCGGCCCTTGTCTCCGCGATCACACCGGCTTCCCCGGCGACCTCCACGGTGCCGCCGGCCGCCATCACGACGACGGCCGCGACGACCGGCAGGAAGCCGCCGTCGGGCAGGTCCCCCGCGCCCGCCGCCCACAGGCCCAGGGCCGCGGTGACGGCCATGACGACGAGGCCGGCG
>NZ_JBSGZJ010000670.1:0-2582 GCF_053610925.1 Streptomyces sp. NPDC054847
GACTCAGGCCGGCCGGAACCAGACCGTCGCCAGCGGCGGCAGGGTCGGCGCGATCGACGTACGGCGGCCGTGGGACTCCACCTGCTCCGCCTTCATCGGGTCCGCGTTGAGGACTCCGGAGCCGCCGAACCGCTCCTCGTCGGTGTTGAGGACCTCCGCCCAGGCGGTGACCGTCTCCGGGACGCCCAGCCGGTAGCCGTGCCGCACCACCGGCGAGAAGTTGCTCACCGCCAGCAGCGGCGAGCCGTGCTTGTCGAAGCGCAGGAAGGCGAACACGTTGTCCTCCCACGCCCCGCCGTCCACCCATGCGAAGCCCTCCGGCACGGTGTCCCGCTGCCACAGCGCGGGAGCCTTGCCGTACACGGTGTTCAGCTCGCGCACGAGGTCCCGCACACCGCGGTGGTCCGGCTCCGCCGCGTACGACGGGTCGAGCAGCCACCAGTCGGGGCCGTGGCCCTCGGACCACTCGGCGCCCTGGGCGAACTCCTGCCCCATGAACAGGAGCTGCTTGCCGGGGTGGGCCCACATGAAGCCCAGATAGGCGCGGTGGTTGGCCCGCTGCTGCCACCAGTCGCCGGGCATCTTGCTGACGAGCGCCCGCTTGCCGTGCACGACCTCGTCGTGCGAGATCGGCAGGACGTAGTTCTCGCTGTAGGCGTACACCATCGAGAACGTCATCTCGTTGTGGTGGAACTTGCGGTGCACCGGTTCGTGCTCGACGTAGCCCAGCGAGTCGTGCATCCAGCCCATGTTCCACTTCAGGCCGAAGCCGAGACCGCCGAATCCGTCGTCGCCCACGTGGTGGGTGGCCCGGGTGACGCCGTTCCAGGCGGTGGACTCCTCCGCGACGGTGACCACACCGGGGCAGCGGCGGTACACGGTCGCGTTCATCTCCTGGAGGAAGGCGACGGCGTCCAGGTTCTCCCTGCCGCCGTGCACGTTCGGCGACCATTCGCCGTCCTCGCGGGAGTAGTCGAGGTAGAGCATCGAGGCGACCGCGTCGACCCGCAGGCCGTCGATGTGGAACTCCTCGCACCAGTACGTCGCGTTGGCCACCAGGAAGTTGCGGACCTCCTTGCGTCCGTAGTCGAACTCGAGGGTGCCCCAGTCGGGGTGCGCCGCCCGCGCCGGGTCGCTGTGCTCGTACAAGGGGCGTCCGTCGAACTCCGCCAGCGCCCAGTCGTCCCTGGGGAAGTGTGCGGGCACCCAGTCCACCAGCACGCCGATGCCCGCCCGGTGCAGGCTGTCCACCAGGTGCCGGAAGTCGTCCGGGGTGCCCATGCGCGAGGTCGGCGCGTAGAAGCCGGTGACCTGGTAGCCCCAGGAGCCGCCGAAGGGATGCTCGGCGACCGGCATGAACTCCACATGCGTGAAGCCGAGGTCCTTCACGTACTTCGGGAGCTGCACCGCGAGCTGGCGGTAGGTCAGCCCGGGCCGCCAGGACGGAAGGTGCACCTCGTAGACCGACAGCGGCGCCTCGTGGACGGGCACCTCGCCGCGGCGCGTCATCCACTCCTGGTCGCCCCACTCGTGGTGCGACTCGGTCACGATCGACGCGTTGGCGGGCGGCACCTCCGTGCGCCGGGCCATCGGGTCGGCCCGCTGCGTGTACGAGCCGTCCGGGCGCATGATCTCGAACTTGTAGAGCGCGCCATCGCCGATGCCGGGCAGGAACAGCTCCCACACGCCGGTCGCGCCGAGCGACCGCATGGGGAAGCCGGAGCCGTCCCAGAAGTTGAAGTCGCCGACCACACGTACGCCCCGCGCGTTCGGCGCCCAGACGGTGAACCGGGTGCCGGTGACGCCCTGGTGCGTCATCGGATGCGCGCCCAGCGCCCGCCACAGCTCCTCGTGCCTGCCCTCGCCGATCAGATGCAGGTCGAGCTCGCCGAGGGCGGGAAGGAAGCGGTACGGGTCCTCGACCTCGAAGCCGTCCTCGTGGCCTTCGTAGGTGACGAGCAGACGGTAGTCGGGGGTCGTCCGCAGCGGGAGGACGCCGGAGAAGAGGCCGTCGCCGTCGTTGTTCAGCTCGGTGCGCAGGCCCTTGGCGAGGACGGTCACGGACAGGGCGTGCGGACGCAGCACCCGCAGTTCGACGCCGCCGCGCACCGAGTGGGCGCCGAGCAGGGCGTGCGGGTCGTGGTGGCCGCCGCTCAGCAGCCGGCCCCGGTCGTCGTCGCCGAGCGGCTTCGCCGCGCGGACGCCGCGTCCGTCGCGCGGACGGGGAGCGCCGGCAGGCTTGGCGCGGCCCGCCTTGCCGGGGCCGGACGCGGACCCGCCACGGTCGGCGGACGCGGGGCCGGCCCCGTCCTGACCGTCCCGGTCCCCGGAACCGGTGGTGGTCCTGGTGGTGGCCCCGGCTCCCGTCCCGGCCCCTGTGGCGGCGGTCCCGGCCGCTGCCGGGGTCACCGCGGGAGCGTCGGAGGCGGGAACGTCCGTGCCAGTGCCGCCGGTCCGGGTGCTCTTCGTGCGGGTGGCGCCCGCCCTGGCACGGGCCGCCCCCGCCGGTGCGGTCCCGGCTCCCGCCGGCTTGGCCGTGCCGGCCCGGGCGCGCGCCGCCCGTGCGGGCCGGGCCGCGGTCC
>NZ_JBSGZJ010000671.1:0-2552 GCF_053610925.1 Streptomyces sp. NPDC054847
GGCCGCCGTCTCCGCGCCGCTCTCACCGTGCCGGCGCAGACTGCGCAGGAAGTCGGCGGCCTGGGCGTGGAGGTAGTGGGCCACCGCCTCGCCCGCCGTGCCCGCGACGACGGTGTCCGGCCGGGAAAGTTCAGGGCTGTGCACGCCGGCGCCTCCGGGCGTCTATGAGCATCTCCTGTACGTGCCGCAGCGGCTGGCCGTCGGAGTCCGTCCCATGCCGGGTCCACGCGCCGTCCGGGCCGAGGTGCCAGGAGGCGGTGGTGTCGGACATGCCGGTCTCGAAGAGCCTGGTGAGGGCCGCGCGGTGGTACGGGTCGGTGACCCGTACCAGCGCCTCGATGCGGCGATCGAGGTTCCTGTGCATCATGTCGGCGCTGCCGAACCACACTTCGGGCTCGCCGCCGTTGCCGAAGGCGAAGACCCGGGAGTGCTCCAGGAAGCGGCCGAGGATCGAACGGACCCGGATGTTCTCCGAGAGGCCGGTCACACCGGGGCGTATCGCGCAGATGCCGCGCACCCAGATGTCCACCGGCACGCCTGCCATCGCCGCCCGGTAGCAGGCGTCGATGATCGCCTCGTCCACCATCGAGTTGACCTTGATGCGGACGTAGGCGGGGCGTCCCGCGCGGTGGTGGACGATCTCCTTGTTGATCCGTGAGATCAGGCCGTCGCGCAGCGACTTCGGCGCGACCAGCAGCCTGCGGTACGTCTCGCGGCGCGAGTAGCCGGACAGCCGGTTGAACAGGTCGGAGAGGTCCGCGCCGACCTGCGGGTCGGCGGTCAGCAGCCCCAGGTCCTCGTAGAGCCGGGCGGTCTTCGGGTGGTAGTTGCCGGTGCCGACGTGCGAGTAGCGCCGCAGCGTCTCGCCCTCCTGCCGGACCACGAGCGACAGCTTGCAGTGGGTCTTCAGGCCGACGAGCCCGTAGACGACGTGGCAGCCGGACTCCTCGAGCTTGCGCGCCCACTTGATGTTGGCCTGCTCGTCGAAGCGTGCCTTGATCTCGACGAGGACGAGGACCTGCTTGCCGGATTCGGCGGCGTCGATCAGCGCGTCCACTATCGGGGAGTCGCCGGACGTTCGGTACAGCGTCTGCTTGATCGCGAGGACGTCGGGGTCGCCGGCGGCCTGCTCCAGGAAGGCCTGGACGGACGTCGAGAAGGAGTCGTACGGATGGTGCAGCAGCACGTCCCGTTCGCGCAGCGCCATGAAGATGTCGGGCGCGGACGCCGACTCGACCTCGGCCAGGTCGCGGTGGGTGCCCGCGATGAACTTGGGGAACTTCAGTTCCGGCCGGTCCAGCGCCGAGATGCCGAAGAGTCCCGTGAGGTCCAGCGGTCCGGGCAGCGGGTACACCTCGGCGTCGGACACCTTCAGCTCGCGCACCAGCAGGTCGAGCACGTACGGGTCGATCGACTCCTCGACCTCGAGGCGCACCGGCGGACCGAAGCGGCGCCGCATGAGCTCCTTCTCCAGCGCCTGGAGGAGGTTCTCCGCGTCGTCCTCCTCGACCTCCAGGTCCTCGTTCCGGGTGACCCGGAACATGTGGTGGGCGAGGACCTCCATCCCCGGGAACAGCTCCTCGAGGTGCGCCGCGATGACGTCCTCCAGGGGCACGTACCGCTGGGGCGAGGCCTCCAGGAAGCGGGACAGCAGCGGCGGGACCTTGACCCGGGCGAAGTGGCGGTGCCCGCTGACGGGGTTGCGCACCACGACGGCGAGGTTGAGGGAGAGGCCCGAGATGTACGGGAAGGGGTGCGCGGGGTCCACGGCCAGCGGGGTCAGGACGGGGAAGATCTGCTGCCGGAAGAGCGTGAAGAGGCGGGCCTGCTCCTTCTCCGTCAGGTCGGGCCAGCGGATCAGGTGGATGCCCTCGTCGGCCAGGGCGGGGGCGACGTCCTGCTGGTAGCAGGCGGCGTGCCGGGCCATGAGTTCGCGCGAGCGGGTCCAGATCAGGTCGAGGACCTCGCGGGGCTGGAGGCCCGAGGCCGAACGCGTGGCGACGCCCGTCGCGATCCGGCGCTTCAGGCCGGCGACGCGGACCATGAAGAACTCGTCCAGGTTGGACGCGAAGATCGCGAGGAAGTTGGCGCGTTCCAGCAGCGGTGTGGCCGGGTCCTCCGCGAGCTCGAGGACCCGCTCGTTGAACGCGAGCCAGCTGCGCTCGCGGTCGAGGAACCGCCCCTGGGGCAGCTCCGTGCCGAGCGTCGACTCCGGGTCCTCCTGGTACGAGTCGAGGTCGGCGTCGAGGTCGGGCTCGAGATCGGAGACCGTGGCGGCGACGGTGTGCGGCCGGTGCGCGGCTATGGACGCGACGGACGGCTGGGGGTGCTGGACCGGGACCTCGGCGGGCTGCTGGCTCATGGGCCCATTGTTCCGCGCGAGAGGCGTCGACGGCGCGTCGGAGAGGGCCGGGGCGAGACGTTTTCTCCCGTTGGGGGAGGCGGGCACAGCGGGCTGCATTGGGCGAGGGTCGCAAGGGCGTCTGAATGCCCGGTAACAAGGACATGACGTGAGGGAAAGCGCAGTACGGCCCCCGGGGGTCGCTCCCCGG
>NZ_JBSGZJ010000672.1:0-2544 GCF_053610925.1 Streptomyces sp. NPDC054847
GCCAGGCACTGTCCTGACGGCGGGTCGGCCGGCGTCCACCGCCGCGCGAAGTCGGCGCGCGTTCGGGCGCCGGTTTCCGTCGTCCGGCCCGGCACCGACCTGCCCGGTCGGCGTCGGCGGGCCTTCCGTTCCAGCAGGCCGCTGAAGCCGGGCAGCCTGGCGCGTCCCATCGCCCGTGCACCTCGTTCGATCACGGACTCCGCCTCGTTCACCCGAATGGCTTGCTCACCTGTGAGAGTGGAGGGCCGGGGCGCAGGGTGGTCCCATGTGGTCCCGTCGGATCGTCCTGGGTGCCGGGGTCGTGGCGCTGGCTCTGCTCGTGCCGCGGGACGCCCCGTTCCGGCCCGCCCGACCCGAGCCGGTGGCGGTCGGCCCGGCGGTCCCGCGACCCCCGATCGTCAGCCGGGAGGCGTGGCGGGCGGACGAGGGGATGGTCAGGGAGCGGGCGACGTACACGGGCGCCGTGAGCGCGGTCTTCCTCCACCACACCGGTCATCTGAACGGTTACGACTGCGCCGACGTCCCCCGCATGCTGCGGGAGATGCAGAGGGACCACGTCGAGAGCGACGGCTGGGACGACATCGGCTACAACTTCGTGGTGGACCGCTGCGGAACCATCTACGAAGGCCGGGCCGGCGGCGTCGGGCGTCCCGTACAAGGGGCGCACACCAAGGGCTTCAACGGCGACAGCATCGGCATCGCGGCGCTCGGCACCTTCGGTCCGGGTACGACGGTCCCGCCGGCGCTCGAGGCCGGGATCGTGAAAGTGGCCGCCTGGAAGCTCCGGCCGGGGGCCGATCCCCGTGGCACCGTTCGTCTCGTCTCGACGAACGACGAGAGCACCTACAAGAAGGGCGAAGTGGCCCGGCTCCACGTCGTCTCGGGCCATCGCGACGCCTTCCGCACGGACTGCCCCGGCGACGTGCTGTACGAGCGGTTGCCGGTGATCAGGGAGGCCGTGGCCCGGCTGCGCAAGAGCGCGGAGTCCGTTCGGTAGACCGTCCGTACGCACCACGGTCCAGGCCCCGACGGGTGCCGCCCTGTGCGCCCCGCCCCGCCGCGTCCGCCCGGCCGATCGGTGTGCCGGCCGTGGAGGCAATGGGTCGCACGTCTGCGCACGAGCCGCTCGGTGGCGGACCCGCCTTGCCGTTCCTATCGAATATCGATAGATTTCCATCGTCATTCGACCGGTTTCCGGCGGTGCTCCGCCGGCCTGCGTCCTCGCCGCATTGCCGACGGCCGGCGTCGACCCGCGTACCGGTGCGACCGATGACGGACCCTCATGAGGAGCAGAGCATGACGACAGCCGATCACCCCTACCGCCTCCCGGCCACGGACAGTGCCGACGTACTGGTGGTCGGGGCCGGACTGGCCGGGCTGCACACCGCCACGCTGCTCGCCCGCCAGGGTCACGACGTCCTCCTGGTGGAACGGCGAGCCGGTCTCGCCGGCGCGATCCGCACCACGGGGATCTTCGTACGGAAGACGCTCGACGACTTTCCACTGCCTCCCGAATGTCTCGGGCCGCCCATCCGGCGCGTGGTGCTCTACCCGCCGAACCTCCGCCGCCCCGTCGACCTGGTCAGTCCGCGCGACGAGTACCGCGTGGGCGACATGGGACCGCTCTACGAAGCGTCGGCTGCCTCCGCCGCCAAGGCCGGCGTGCGGATAGCGCTGGGCACCCGTTACCACGGTCGGCACGGCGACACCTTCCACCTGGCCGGACGCGACGGGACGACGACGGTCCGCGCGCGGTTCGTCGTCGGCGCCGACGGCGCACGGTCGAGAGTCGCCCGCGACCTCGGCCTCGACCGCAACCACCAACTGCTCGTCGGTGCCGAGGAGGTCTTCGAGCTGCCCGGGAGCGACGAGCCGCCGACCTTCCACTGCGTGCTCGACCCCTCGCTCGCCCCCGGATACCTGGCCTGGGTCGTCAACGACGGGCAGCACGCCCATGTCGGCGTCGCCGGCTATGCCGACCGCTATCCGGAGGGCCTTCGCCGGGCGGTGCAGCAGTTCAGCGCATCAGCGCCCGGGCTGGCGGGAGTCGACCGTCCGGAGGCCGTGGAGCGGCGCGGGGGCCTCATTCCCGTCGGTGGCCTGCTGCGTCGGATCAGCTGCCCCGACGGTCTTCTCGTGGGGGACGCGGCAGGCGCGGTCTCTCCCCTCACTGCCGGCGGCCTGGACCCCTGCCTTCGGCAGTCCGAGCTCGCGGCCGAGGTCCTCGACGACGCGCTGCGGGCCGGGAGGCCGGACGCGATGAGTACCTACGACGGGGCCGCTTTGCGCCCCCACTTCAGGGGACGGCTCATGCTGCGCAGGGGACTTGCCCAGGTGCGGACGCCGGCTGCCGCGGCGGCGGCGTTCACGCTGCTGCGCACACCGTTCGGCCGGGCCGCGGCCGGCCGGGTGCTGTTCGGCGACAGATCCTTCCCCGACGCGGTACGCGGGTGAGTCCGCCCCACCGACGCCTCGCTGCCCCGGGTACGCGGATGTCCGGGCCGGCCGGTTCGGCCGGCCCGGACATCACGGTCGGGCCAGGGA
>NZ_JBSGZJ010000673.1:0-2539 GCF_053610925.1 Streptomyces sp. NPDC054847
GGGCGCGGGTGAGGGTGTAGGCGACCATCGCGCCGAGGCTGTGGCCGTAGAGCACGTACGGGCCGGGCGGCTCGTGCGTGAAGATGCCCAGCAGATCGCTCAGCAGGGCCTCACGGCCGGTGATGCGCGGCTCGCGGCGCCTGGCCTCACGGCCCGGCAGCAGATGCGGCACGGGCACGGCGCCCGTTCCCAGCTCGGCCGGCCAGCCGTGGAAGGAGGAGACACCGGCTCCCGCGTGCGCGAAGCAGTGGAGCCGTACCTGCTGTGCGTCCGACATCTGTCGTCCCTCCTCCTGGGGCGCCCTGGGGCCGGGTGCGCCGGTACCAGGATCGCCTGCGCGCCTCGAGATCCGCTCGGGCTCAGGCGGCGTAGAGGCCGAACGTGGAGCCGCGGCGCGGGCCGCTGACCACGTCCAGCGCCGGGTCGACGGTGAGCATGGCGTGGTGCAGCCGCTGCAGCTGGGGCGAGGGCTCCACGCCCAGTTCCTCGATCAGCCGTGTGCGCAGCCTGCGGTAGATGTCCAGCGCGGTGGCCTGCCGGCCCGATCGGTACAGGGCCACCATGGCCTGCGAGTGGAGCCCTTCGTGCTGCGGGTGGCGGGCGGTCAGGTCGGTCAGTTCGGCGATGAGTTCGCTGTGCCGGCCCAGGCGCAGGTCGGCGTCGATCCGCCGCTCCACGGTGACCAGCCGGCTCTCCTCCAGCCGCAGGACCTCGATCTCGAGGATCGGGCCGACCCGCACGTCCACCAGTCCCGGCCCGTGCCACATCGCCAGCGCGTCGCGGAACAGGTGCGCGGCCCGTTCGTCCTCGCCGTCCTCGAAGGCGCTCTGGCCCGCCGACACCAGCTGTTCGTAGCGGTGCACGTCGACGGCCTCCGGCGGGATCTGCAGCAGGTAGCCGCCGTGCCGGGTCGCCAGTACCTCCTTCGCGGTGCCCGGCGCGTCGGGGCCCATCGCGGTGCCCAGCCGGCGGCGCAGCTGAAGGATGTACGTCTGCAGGGTGGTCATGGCGCTCTGGGGCAGTTCGGTGCCCCAGATCTCCTCCATCAGGGTCGGCACCGGCATGACCCGCCCCGGGTAGAAGGCGAGCAGCGCCAGAATCTGGCGTGGTTTGCCCGCGGTCGGAACGATCGACATTCCGTTGACGTGTGCGCTCAACGGACCCAGAACCTGAATCTCCACGGTTTCCTCCCGTTACCTGGTCGAGTTCCCTCGATGGCTCAAAGCCGTCGGCGCGCAGCACGCTAGTCGCGTTCGAAGGACGGCCCCGAGATTTCGACCCGTGCTTGAGCAGCCCTCCAACAAGGCACTTCGGCGGAAGGAGCCGTTCGATCGAGAACGCTTGTACGGGTGGTCGAAGAAGACTCGGACGGCTGAACACCGTCCTTGCCGGGCGGCTATCGTCCGTGGTTCCGCACACGGGACCGTCGAGACGGGCACCACGGAGGCACCATGGAGCTGCGCCTGTTCGTGTTCCACCACGCCGGTGGTTCGCATCTGCTGTACCGCGACTGGCCCGGCCGTTTCCCGGCCGGCTGGGACGTGCGGCTGGTGGACGCCCCCGGCCGCGGTCTGCTGTCCGACCGTCCCGCGATCGGGGACGCGGACCGGCTCGTGGACCACTTCCTCGACGAGCTGGGGCCCGAGCTCCAGGGCCGCTACGCACTGTTCGGGCACAGCATGGGCGGTCTGGTGGCCTACGAGCTGACCCGGCGGCTGCTGGATCTGGGGCGCAGGCCGCCGCTGTGGCTGGGTTTGTCGGCGCGCAGCACGCCGCTGCCGCAGGGCGAGAACAGCGGCAGGCATCTGCTGTCCGACGCCGGGCTGCGCCGTGAGCTGGCCGCGATGGGCGGCACGCCCGCGGCGGTGCTGGAGGACGCGGAGCTGTGGGAGCTGTTCGCGCCGGCCATCCGGGGCGATCTGCGGCTGGTGGAGACCTGGCGTCCGAAGCCGCAGACCGAGCCGCTGCCCGTGGCGCTGTCGGTCTTCGGCGGCACTCGTGACGCGGTGGCCCCGCCGGGGCGGCTGGCCGGCTGGGCCGAGCGGTCGACGCGTTTCGTGGGCCTGCATCTGTTCGACGGCGGGCACTTCTACTTCCAGGACGATCCCTCCGCGCTGACCGGGCAGATCGCCGATGACGTCCACTGCGCCCTGGCCCTGGACGGCGCCGTGCGCGCGGTGCCCCGTTGACCGTGCCGGCGCCGGTCCGCCCCGCCCCGCCCGCGGCGCGGGGCACGGCGCCCACCGAGTTCCGGCTGCTGGGGCCGGTGGAGATACGCGACGGGCTCACCGGCGCGGACATCGCGCCGCCCGGTTCGAAGCAGCGTGCGCTGCTGTCCGCGTTCGTGATCCACGCGGGCCGGCTGCTGAGTGTGGACCGGCTGGCGGAGGAGCTGTGGGGCGACGAGCCGCCCGCGAACGCCGCGAACGCGCTGCAGGCCCATGTGGCCCGGCTGCGGCGGCTGCTGCCCGCCGCGGACGGGCCGGGGGCGGCGGGTCACGAGTGGATCAGCACGCTGCCGACCGGTTATCTGCTGAGT
>NZ_JBSGZJ010000674.1:0-2511 GCF_053610925.1 Streptomyces sp. NPDC054847
GTACGGACCGGTGGTCCGTACCGCCCCTGCGCGTTCCGCCGCTACTTCAGGGCCAGCACCAGCGCGTCCGACGGCGACGCCCACACCGGGCGCGCCTCGGCGAAGCCCGCCGCCCGCAGGGCATCGGCGTGCCACTGGGCGGAGGGGGTGTCACCGTCGGCGTGCTCGCCGTAGATGCGGAACCGCTCCGCGGTCGGCTCGGCGAGGACCGGGTCCTCGGCGGCGAGCGCCCACCACTCGGCCCAGTCGAGGGCGCCGGCCGCCCTGGCCCGTTCCATGCCCGCGTGCCGGTGCGCGCGCTCGGCGGCGTTGATGCGGGGCGTGGAGGCGTCCTTCATGTGGTCGGCGTTCATGAAGACGCCGCCGTCGCGGACGAGGGTGCCGATCTGCCGGTAGAGCGCGGCCAGCGGTTCGCTGTGGAGCCAGTGCAGCGCGGTGGCGGTGAGCACCGCGTCGTACGAGGTGTGCGGCAGGGACGTGGTCCAGGCGGGGTCCTTGAGGTCGGCGGTGACGAACGAGACGCGCTCGTCACCCGCGAAGTGGCCCCGGGCGATCGTCAGCAGCGCGGGGTCGAGGTCGACCCCGGTGCTGGTGGCCTCCGGGAACCGTCCCAGGAGCCGGTCCGTGATACTTCCCGTACCGCAGGCGAGGTCGAGGACTCTCGGCTTGGGGCCGACCGTGGCCCCGACCATGTCCAGCATCACCCGGAACCGCTCCTCGCGGTCGGGCATGTACCACTCCTGCTGGCGGTCCCAGCTCTCCTGCCAGGCCCGCCAGTCGGTGCCCGCCGTCGTGCCCTTGTCCGTCCCGCCCACCGGAAGCCCCCTGTCCGTAATACCCTCGATTGATAAGCAGCCGTTACCCTCACCCTAGAACGCCGCTGTAAGGACTACAAGTGGAACTGGCCTATTACTCGGACTACGCCGTACGGCTGGTCAACACCGAGGAGCCGGCTCGCAACAAGGACTCCCTCACCTCGGTCGAAGCCGTCCGCGAGCTCTTCGGCGCGTCGTCCCAGGCCGCCCGCCGCGCCACCGACTCGGACGTCACCCGCTTCCGCTCGGTACGGGGCCGGCTGCGCGCGGTCTTCGCCGCGGCCGACGCGGGTGAGGAGACCCAGGCCGTCGACCTGCTCAACTCCCTGCTGCTGGAGTTCCCCGTCAGCCCGCAGATCTCGGGGCACGACCACCGGGACGAGGACGGCCGCCCCAAGTGGCACATGCACCTCGCCGACCACCCTTCGAACGCGACCGCGGGTTATGCCGCGATCGCCGCGATGGGACTGGCGTTCCATCTGACCGAGTACGGCGTCGACCGCCTCGGCCTCTGCCAGGCGGCGCCCTGCCGCAACGCCTACCTGGACACGTCCACGAACCGCTCGCGCCGCTACTGCTCCGACCGCTGCGCGACCCGCGCCAACGTGGCCGCCTACCGGGCGCGCAAGCGTCTGGAGAGCGAGCGGTCCGGGCCCACCGGCCGCACCGCGGAGACCAGCCAGGAGACGACCCCCGTCACGGACCGCTGATCCCGGCCGAGCGGACGGAAGCGGCTGCGCACCCGGCCGAGCAGCAGCTCGGGCGGCACCACCCCGAAGACCCGGCTGTCGCCGTCGGCGCCGGGATTGTCGCCGAGCACCCACCAGCCCCCGTCGCGCCGTTCGGCCAGCCGTTTGACGATGAGGAGATCCTGCTGGAGCGGATGGCGGAGCACCGCCACGTCGCCGACCCGCAGCGAGGCGCGGTAGTCGACCAGCAGCTGGTCCCCGTGCACCAGCGTCGGAACCATCGACGGCCCGGTCACCTCGGCGACCCCGAACCGGGCCCTCGGCTCCCGCCCCTGTTCAGTCATCAGCCACCTCCGACTCCCACTGTATGTTCGGCCACCGGCCCGGCTCGGACCCCGGACTTTTGACCTAAGCCCATGGGGGCACCCGCCAAAACGGGTTCCTCACGGAGTAATGTCCCACCTGAGAAGACGATCACGAGGAAGGACAGCTCAATGCTCTCCCGCCTGTTTGCCCCCAAGGTGAAGGTCAGCGCCCACTGCGACCTGCCTTGCGGTGTCTACGACCCGGCCCAGGCCCGCATCGAGGCGGAGTCGGTCAAGGCCGTCCAGGAGAAGTACCAGGCCAACGAGGACCCGCACTTCCGCGCCCGCGCCACGGTCATCAAGGAGCAGCGCGCGGAGCTCGCCAAGCACCACGTCTCGGTGCTCTGGAGCGACTACTTCAAGCCCCCGCACTTCGAGAAGTACCCCGAGCTCCACCAGCTCATCAACGACACCCTGAAGGCGCTCTCCGCCGCCAAGGCCTCCACGGACCCGGCGACCGGCCAGAAGGCCCTCGACTACATCGCCCAGATCGACAAGATCTTCTGGGAGACCAAGAAGGCCTGACCTCCGGTCAGGCGCTTCGACCCGCCGTCTCGCGGGTCGAGTCGCTCACCTGTCCGCACCCGGGCCGCAGGCCGCCGAGCACGGCGTCCATGGCGGCCCGGGTGCGGTCTTTTACCC
>NZ_JBSGZJ010000675.1:0-2499 GCF_053610925.1 Streptomyces sp. NPDC054847
GCAGGACGCCGTCGAACTGGTCGTGCGCGACTACATCGCGCGGGGCCACCGCACGGAGGCGCGGGTGGCCGCGCGCGACGAGCCCCAGGGCAAGCGCGACGTCCAGCCGCCGGATCCCCAGGCGTGACCTGCGGGGCGACCGGTCAGGACACGGGCGGCAGCCCGTTCACCAGCTCGACCGTCCCGGTCCCCGCCTCCAGCGCGTCGAGGGCGGCCCGGACCCGGTGCCCGAGCGAACCGAGCAGATACCGGGGAAGGTCATCCCTGGCCACCAGCCGCCAGGAGACCAGTTCCTCCTCCTGGAGCCGGATCGTCTTGAGACGTTCCTCCGTGAGCACACCGCCGTCGTACACGTACGCGGTGATCGGCGGCCGGCCCTCGCCCGGCACCCAGTCGACCACGAGCAGCGCTCCCGGCTCGACGTCGAGCCCGATCTCCTCCGCCGTCTCCCGCCGGGCGGCCTCGCGCGGGGTCTCGCCCCGATCGGACTCGATGGTGCCGCCCGGGAGCGTCCAGCCCTCGCGGTAATTGGGCTCCACCAGCAGCACGAGGCCCTCGTCGTTCCGCAGCAGCATGGCGGCCCCGGCGAGGACGCGGGGCAGGGAAGCGATGTACGCGGCGTAGTCGGAGGTGGTCACGGCACGCAGCGTAGGACACACGGCGTACAAGCGGGACTGGCATGCCCTCCGGTGCTGCCGATAAGGTCGGGGCGGCGCGACTGCCTGTTCGATAGCAAGGGATACAAGGTGACGGACGGAGCAGTTACTCAGCCCGCGCGGGTGCTCGTCGCGGCTGACAAGTTCAAGGGCTCGCTCACGGCCGTACAGGTCGCGGAGCGGGTGACGGCCGGCCTGCGGCGGGTCCTGCCCGGGCTGGAGGTCGAGGCCCTGCCCGTCGCCGACGGCGGCGACGGCACGGTCGCGGCGGCGGTCGCCGCGGGCTTCGAACGCCGCGAGGTGCGGGTCACGGGGCCACGCGGGGAGTCACTGACGGCGGCGTACGCCCTCCGGGACGGCACCGCGGTGGTCGAGATGGCCGAGGCCTCCGGCCTCCAGCACCTGCCGGCCGGCGTCTTCGCACCGCTGACCGCCACGACTTACGGTTCCGGGGAACTCCTGCTCGCCGCGCTCGACGCGGGCGCGCGCACGATCGTCTTCGGTGTCGGCGGCAGCGCCACCACCGACGGGGGCGCGGGAATGCTCGCCGCGCTCGGCGCGCGCTTCCTCGACGCCTCCGGAGCGTCGGTGCCACCCGGCGGGGGAGGCCTGCGGGAGCTGGCGACGGCCGACCTGTCGGGGCTCGACGCCCGCCTCAAGGACGTCGACCTGATCCTCGCCAGCGACGTCGACAACCCGCTGACGGGCCCGAAGGGCGCGCCGGCGGTGTACGGGCCCCAGAAGGGCGCCACGCCGGACGACGTGGCCCTCCTCGACGAGGCCCTCGCGCACTACGCGTCGGTCCTCGGCCCCGAACACGCGGACTCGCCCGGCGCGGGCGCGGCGGGTGGCATCGGCTACGGCGCGCTCGTCGCGCTCGGCGCGAGCTTCCGGCCCGGCATCGAGGTCATGCTCGACGTCCTCGGTTTCGCCCCCGCGCTGGAGAGGGCGACCCTCGTCATCACCGGCGAGGGCTCCCTCGACGAGCAGACCCTCCACGGCAAGGCCCCGGCGGGCGTCGCGGCGGCGGCCCGCGCCCGCGGCATCGAGGTCGTCGCGGTCTGCGGCCGCCTGGCCCTCCCCCCGGAGGCCCTGGGCCACGCGGGCATCCGCCGCGCGTACGCCTTGTCGGCGCTCGAACCGGACCCGGCGAAGTCCATGTCCCAGGCGGGCCCCCTCCTGGAACGCGTGGCGGAGTCGATCGCACGCGACTTCCTGACCTGACCGCGCCCCTTCCAGGCCCCGGCCCCCACGGGGGCTGACGCCCTCTCCCCCTCCCGGGCAGGGGGACTGCTGGTGGGTACTGGCGCCCCCACACCCCCGGGGCGGCAGCTTCGCGCCGCGTGAGGCCTCTGCGGCCCCCGCTGCGCACTGCCCGGGACGATCACCTCCCGACGGCGCCCGGGCCGGAACGGACACCGATCAGGATGGGGCCCGGCCCCCGGAGGGTCGACCCTGAGCCCCCGGGAAAGGGGAGGTTTTGTGGGGGCCGGCGCCCCCACATCCCCGGGACGACAGCTTCGCGCCGCGTGCGCACGGCCTGGGACGTCCTGGCAGCGCCGGGCCGGCCCCGGTCGGGATGCGGGCCCAGCCCCCACGGGGCTCTCCTTTCCCAGGGAGGGGGAGGGTTGGGGTGGGCTGACGCCCAACACCCCCCAGGCCGGCAGCTTCGCGCCGCGTGAGGCCCTGCGGCCCCGGCTGCGCCCTGCCCGGGACGATCACGCCCCGGCGCAACGGGCCGGGACGGACCCCGGTCGGGATGAGGGCCCGGTCCCCCACGGGGCCCGGCTCCCCACGAGGGCTGGCGCCCCAGCACCCTCCCCGGGCGGAGAGAGTTTTGTGG
>NZ_JBSGZJ010000676.1:0-2495 GCF_053610925.1 Streptomyces sp. NPDC054847
CGCGCGCCGGTCGGGCCCTCTTCGTTCCTTGCCTCTCCGGTGCCCTGTCAGGTCCGGAGGGTGCCGCAGGTCAAACCACCGTGGTGCCCAGCGAGGCGTGCGCCTGCTGGAGCGGGGTGAGCGTGCTCACGGGCGCGGCCGGGACCTGTGACCGGCAGGTGAAGCCGAGCCCCGTCATCGCCCGGACGACCTCGCCCGCGCTGAAGTCACGGCGGTCCTGTCGGGTGATGACCGCGCCCACCTGCTTGACGGGGTACTGACGACGGCCGATGACCACGAAGTCACCGGTGATCGGCTCGGGCTTGACGCCCTTCATCGATTCCAGCACGCCACTCTTGGTCAGATCGAAGGGGAAGCGAGCGATGACGCAGCGCATGAGACCTCACAGGGAGAAGTGGGGAAGCGGAAGGGGAGTCCGCAAGGGGTGCGGCGGTTCAACAAGGGAGGGCGGCGACTTCGCTCAGTCGCACCGTGTCCGTGCGGACGGCGCTGTCACGTACGGCCACGAGCTGCGCCAGGGTGACGGATCCGGTGCACTGGTCGTCCGCGTCGCAGATGAGCAGATGCCCGGCGCGGGCGCCGGCCATCACGGACAGCGCCACCTCCACGGTCATGTCGCCCCAGGCCTTCGCGGTCGTGTCGGCACGGACCTGCGGTCCGGCCGCCGCCACGAGGCCGGCCGCCGTCCTGGTGCCGGACATCGGACCGACCGGACGGGGCTTCAGCTGAACCAGTGCCAAGAGATGCCTCCTGCGACGATGGGTGAGGGCCTTGATCAATGACGTCCCGGGCTCTCAGGCCGCGGTGCCGACGGCAGCCTGCCGGCGGGGCGCGCGGCGCGGGGCCTGCGACGCGTTGCGGCCGCGCCGGGCACGGGAGCCGGCGCTGCGCGCGGGGCGCTCGGTCACCGGTGCGGTGATGACGACCGGCGTGCCGGACGGTGCCTGCGCGCCGGTGATGCGGTTCAGTTCGACGCCGCCGGACCTGACCTGAGTGGTCGTCGGGCGGACCCCGGCGTGCGACAGGAGGCGGGCCATGTCGCGGCGCTGGTTCGGGGTCACCAGGGTCACGACGCTGCCCGACTCACCGGCCCGGGCGGTGCGGCCGCCGCGGTGCAGGTAGTCCTTGGGGTCGGTCGGCGGGTCGACGTTGACGACGAGGTCGAGGTTGTCGACGTGGATACCGCGGGCGGCGACGTTCGTGGCGACGAGCACGGTGACATGCCCGGTCTTGAACTGCGCCAGCGTACGGTTCCGCTGCGGCTGGGACTTGCCGCCGTGCAGTCCCGCGGCCCGTACGCCGCTGCTGAGCAGGTCCTTCGTCAGCCGGTCCACGGCGTGCTTGGTGTCCAGGAACATGATCACCCGGCCGTCGCGGGCGGCGATCTCCGTCGTGGTGGCGTGCTTGTCGGAGCTGTCGACGTGCAGCACGTGGTGCTCCATCGTCGTGACGGCGCCGGCCGACGGGTCGACGGAGTGCACGACCGGATCGTTCAGGTAGCGGCGGACGAGCAGGTCGACGTTGCGGTCGAGGGTGGCGGAGAACAGCATCCGCTGGCCGTCCGGGCGCACCTGGTCGAGCAGGGCGGTGACCTGGGGCATGAAGCCCATGTCGGCCATCTGGTCGGCCTCGTCGAGGACCGTGACCGAGACCTGGTCGAGTCGGCAGTCGCCGCGCTGGATCAGGTCCTTCAGCCGTCCGGGAGTCGCCACGACGACCTCCGCGCCGCTGCGCAGCGCACCGGCCTGCCTGCCGATCGACATCCCGCCGACGACCGTGGCCATCCGCAGCCTCAGCGACCGGGCGTACGGGGTGAGCGCGTCGGTGACCTGCTGGGCCAGCTCGCGCGTCGGTACGAGGACCAGCGCCAGCGGAAGCCGCGGCTCTGCGCGCTTCCCCGCGGTACCGGCCAGCATGGCCAGGCCGAAGGCGAGGGTCTTGCCAGAACCGGTACGGCCGCGGCCGAGCACGTCACGGCCGGCCAGGGTGTTGGGCAGCGTCGCGCCCTGGATGGGGAACGGCACGGTCACGCCCTGCGAGGCGAGCGCAGCGAGCAGCTGCTCCGGCATGTCGAGGTCGGCGAACCGCTCGACGGCGGGCAGGGCGGGGGTCACGGTGACGGGGAGGGCGAACTCGCCCTGCGCGGCGGGCCGGCGGCCGTAACCACCGGAGCGGCCACCCCCACCGGAGCGGCCGGAGGAACCCGAGCGGGTGGGAGCCGGCGAGCCGAAACGGCTGCCGCGGCCGGAGCCACCGCCGCTACGGGTGCGGGAATAACGGTCTTCGGTACGTGTGCGGTTCATACGGAACCTTCCTCGATGTGGCACGTATCAAGGAATTACCGCAGCAAAGGAGCAGCACGGAGAATCGCGAGAACGAGCCAGGCAGAAAGCGAAAACGAAAGCGAATCGGGCCGCTCGTGAGAATCCCCGGCAGGTCACCGGGTGGGCAGATCGATTCGGACGTCAAGGCCGGAATGAGTCCCTGCCGAATGT
>NZ_JBSGZJ010000677.1:0-2485 GCF_053610925.1 Streptomyces sp. NPDC054847
GGCAACCGGAGGGCTGCGCTACGACGAGACGTCGGCGGGATCATCCCCGCTGACGCGGGGAGCATCACTTAGCGCGAGACCTTGCCGGCCTTGATGCACGAGGTGCAGACGTTGAGCCGCTTCGGCGTCCGACCGACCACTGCACGCACACGCTGGATATTCGGGTTCCAGCGACGGGACGTACGGCGGTGCGAGTGCGAAATGTTGTTGCCGAAGCCCGGCCCCTTGCCGCAGACGTCGCAGTTGGCAGCCACGGGTCACTCCAAAGACTTCAGATGCACTTACGGTGAATCCGGCGCGCCGGAATCAGTAGATCTGAAGTGGCTTGCCGGGGGAATGGCCCGACTCTCATCGGGCAACTGGAGCAGCATACATCCACTGCTTCCGAGAGACGAAACTAGCATGCTGCCGCCGCCCCCGACCTGCTCACCCGCGGCGGCCGGGGTCTACGCTGCGGGACGACCCGCAGCCCGAGGCCCCGCCGGCCACCAGGATCTGCCCGGCCGCTCAAGGAGGATCACCAGGTGCCGCAGAGTCTCGACGCCTCGGCCGTACGCGACTGGTGCTCCCTGGCGCTGGAGGCCCTGGGCCGGGAGCGCGAGGAGATCGACGCGATCAACGTGTACCCCGTCGCCGACGGGGACACCGGCACGAACCTCTACCTGACCGTGGAGTCCGCCGCACAGGCCGTGGAGGCCGTGTTCGCCGCCCACGAGACGGGCCACACCTCTCCGGCCCTCGCCGACGTGGTCCGGGCCATGGCCCACGGCGCCCTCATCGGAGCCCGCGGCAACTCGGGCACGATCCTCGCCCAGCTCCTGCGCGGCATGGCCGAACGGCTCGGTGACGGAGATCACTTGGCCGGGGCACTGCGTCGGGCCGCGGAACTGGCGCGTGAGGCGGTGGCGCACCCGGTCGAAGGAACGATCCTCAGCGTCGCCGGGGCCGCCGCGGACGCCGCGGAGAACGCCCCCACCGACGCCCTGAGGGCCGCCTACGCGGGCGCGCGGGCGGCCCTGGACGCCACACCCGGGCAACTGGCCGTGCTGGAACGCGCCGGCGTCGTGGACGCCGGCGGACAGGGGCTGCTGACCGTCCTCGGAGCGCTGGTGCAGGCGGTCTCCGGCGAGGCCCCACCGGCCCCCTCGCCGGCTCACGCACGGCCGCCCCGGCAGAACCGGACCGCCGAGCCGTGC
The DNA here is from genome assembly GCF_053610925.1 of Streptomyces sp. NPDC054847. NCBI lineage: Bacteria > Bacillati > Actinomycetota > Actinomycetes > Kitasatosporales > Streptomycetaceae > Streptomyces > Streptomyces sp. NPDC054847. The sequence continues at coordinate 1,197 of NZ_JBSGZJ010000677.1, forward strand.
TCCGACAGCGGCCCCGCCTTCGAAGTGATCTACCTCCTCGAGGCGGACGACGCGTCCGTCGCCCGGCTGCGGGCACGGCTCGACGGCCTCGGCGACTCCCTCGTCGTCGTCGGCGGCGACGGCCTGTGGAACGTCCACGTCCATGTGGACGACGCCGGCGCGGCCGTGGAAGCCGGTGTCGAGGCCGGGCGGCCCTACCGGATCCGCATCACGCACTTCGACACCGCGACCGACCCCACCCCGAAGGAACAGGCCCAGCGGGCGGTCGTCGCGGTGGTGCAGGGCGAAGGGCTGGCGGACCTGTACCACCAGGCCGGCGCCACCACGGTCCTGGCCCGGCCGGGAGAACCGCCGGCCAGCGGCGAACTCGTCGAGGCGATCCGCCGGGCGCACGCCCGCGAGATCGTCCTCCTCCCGAACGACACGTCCCTGCGCCACACGGCCGCCGCGGCCGCGGAGCAGGCCCGTACGGCCGGCGTCCGCGTCGCCCTGATCCCGACGCGCTCCGCGGTCCAGGGCATCGCGGCCCTCGCCGTCCACGCGCCGGACCGCCGCTTCGACGAGGACGTCGTCGCCATGACGGCCGCGGCCGGGGCGACGCGCTACGCCGAACTGGCCGTGGCGGAGCACCGGTCGTGGACCTCGGCGGGGGTGTGCCAGGCCGGCGACGTACTGGGCCTGATCGACGGCGACGTCGCCGTGATCGGCGAGGACCTCACGCAGACGGCGCTGACCCTGCTGGACCGCATGCTCTCCTCCGGCGGCGAACTGGTCACGCTGGTCCTGGGCGGCACGGCGCCGCAGGGACTGTCCGACAGGCTGGAGTCCCATGTCCGCGAGGGCTACCTGGCGGTGGACACGGTCACGTACGAGGGGGGCGGGGACCGGTCGACGCCGCTGCTGATCGGGGTGGAGTAGGAAGCGGGTGCGTGGCGCCTGCGGCGTTCCCCTGCCCGCCCCTTCCCGCTGTACCGATGTGCGGCCTCGCCGCGTGGGGCTCCGCCCGGACCCGCCACCGCGCTCCGCGCGGCGCTTGCGGGGGCTCCGCCCCCTACGCCTGGCGGCGTGGGGGACCCCACCGGACCCCCGCGCCTCAAACTCCCCCTACGGCCTGGCGGCCGTGGGTGGTGCCCCCAGCGGGGCTGGGGTTGCCCGGCAACGCCGGAGCCGCCGGCAGGGCGTGAGTTGCCGGCGTGGCTGATTTCGCGAAGCGAAAGTTTCCGCCGCCAGGGCACGGGCTGGAGTGCCGTGCAGCGGCATGTCTAGCCCGCCCGGGGGCACCTCCCACG
>NZ_JBSGZJ010000678.1:0-2479 GCF_053610925.1 Streptomyces sp. NPDC054847
CGCCACGGGCCGGGGGCCGTCACTCTGCCCCGCCCGGCGCCGGCTCGGCCAGCAGGCCCTCCAGCAGCGTCCGCAGCCTGGTGGTGCGCTCGGCTCCGGGCTGCTCCGCGACAGCGCGCGGCAGCGCCTGGTCCACGCCGTGCACCACCGACAGATGGCGCTCCGCCCGGCCGAACGCCGTGTACACCCACGGCCGGCTCAGGGACTGGGCGGCGTCGCCCGGCAGCACCACGACCACCGCGGGCCACCGCATGCCCGCCGCCTGGTGCGCGGTGAGGGCCCAGCCGTGGCGCAGCGCGGACTCCACCCGCTCCCTCGGCACGACGGTCCTTGTGCCCTCGCAGTCGAGGTGGAGTCCGTCGGGGCCGGCGGAGACGACCGTGCCGGTGACCGTCCGGCCGAGCGCCTGGGCATAGGCGACCCGGTCGCCCGGGTCGAAGCCGGCGAAGCGGCCTGCTCCCGGATTCAGGCGCTGCTTGAGCGCCGCGTTGAGGGCACGCGTCCCGGCGGAGCCGCCGTGGCCGACGGTGATCACCTGGGTCTGCTCGGCCGGAACCCCGATGGCCCGGGGCACGGAGTCCGCCACCAGCTGGACCGTACGGTGCACCGCCTCGCCGGCGTCGCGCACCGGGACGATCACGACCTCCTTGCCGGGGGCCTCGACCTGGTTCAGCTCTCCGACGCCGATTCCCGAGACCAGTTCCCCGAGCGGGCCGGGGTCGGGCGTACGGGACGCGACCTGCGGACACACCCGCGCGGCGAGCAGGTCCGCGAACACCCGGCCCGCGCCCGCGCCGCCCAGCACCCCGGGGTCGCCGCCGAGCACCAGCCTGCTGCCGTCGGGCATGGATTCCACCAGCATCGCCGCGGTCTCCACGTCGAGCTGCGGCGCGTCCAGCAGGACGAGCAGGTCGAGAGCGAAAGCGCCGTCCTCGTCGCGGCCGGGCCCCGCGACGCCCGACAACAGGTCGACGACGGTGACCGCGCCGACGTCCGGACCCAGCCGGCGCACCCCGTTCTCCCCGTGCACCGCCACAGCCGCCCGCAGCCCCATGGCGCGGGCCTGCTCCGCGAGCGCAACCGGCTCAGCCCTGGCGGCCTCGCCACCGGTGTGGACGACCAGGCCGTTCGCGCCCGCCGCCCGCACGAGCCCGGTGCCCTCCCAGACGTCGGAAGGCCCGGTCCTGATCAGCCTCGCCAGGCCGTCCGCGAGGCTCTCCTCCGCCATCGCGTACCGGTCGAGTCCGAGGAGGACCGTGACGGGAACGTCTTCCTCCACGCCCTCCTGGAAGACCAGCACCGTGCCGTCCGCGACCGCGTGCTGCACGGCCTCTTCCGGGTCCGGCACCGACCGCTCGGCGAGCGCGGCGTGCAGGGCCGAGGCTTCGAGGGCGGTGTGCCCCTGGAGCGCGGCACGCTCCAGCACCCAGGTGACGAGGGCGGACGTCCGGCGCTCGTCGCCGGGGGTCGCCTCCGCGCCGAGCAGTGCCCGCGCGAATCCGTCGGCCTGCTCAGGCCGCACGCCGGGCACCGAGAGCAACCGCCAGGGGTCCTCGGCGAGCGCCTCGCCCGCCGCCTCGCCGAGCAGCTCGGCCACTTGCGGGGCGAGCGATTCGGGCGCGCCGCCATTGAGCAGCACGGCCCGCGCGCCGGCGAGTGCCTCCGCGGGGACGGCGGCCGGCGCAGGCTCCACGGCCCGGGCCCGGACGGGCGGGGCGGCGACGGGAGCGGCCCGCCGCGGCTCGGGCGGGGACGAATCGAAATAGGCGGTGGCCGCCTTCTCGCCGCTCTCCACGGCCCGCACGGCGGCGAGCAGGTCCGCCGCCTTGCCGCTCAGCTTGGCCCCGCTGTCGATGGGCCCTTCCTTTTCGGCCTTGCGCTGCTCGATCCGCGCCCGGAGCTCCCGCTGCGCGGCGATCTCGGCCTCGGCCTCGCTCACCCCGCCGCCGGCCGCCTCTTTCCCATCGGCTGTGACGTCGGCGTTCTCGTCCGCGACGCCCGTGCCGTCGTCTTCCGACCCGGCGCCGGCTGCGTCCGCGCCGACCGTGTCCGCCTCACCTTCGGCGGGGGAGTGATCCGTCGCCCCGCTCGCGTCGTCGTCCTCAGGCCCGTCGCCGTCGGCGTGGGCCTCGTCCGCGTTGTCGGCCCTGGAGTCGGCCGCCTTGTCGCCGTCGGCTGTGTCGTCGCGGCTCTCGCCCGCGACGCCGTCCTTCAAGCCGTCACTGCCGCCCGCGCGGGCCTCCTCCGCGTTGTCGGCCCTGAGGGCGGCCGCCTCTTCGCCGTCGGCTGTGGCGTCGTCGCGGCTCGCCTCCGGGACGCCCGCGTCGTCCTCCGACCCGGCGCCGACCTCGCCCGCGTCCGCCTCGCCTTCGGCGGGGGAGTGGTCTGGCGCCCCGCTCGCGTCCGCGTCGGCGGCGCCTGGATCGCCGCCGGCAAGCCCGTCGCCCGCCGCGTCGTCCTCCAGCCCGTCGGCGACGCC
>NZ_JBSGZJ010000679.1:0-2465 GCF_053610925.1 Streptomyces sp. NPDC054847
GGCACAAGGTGCCGGGCCCGCCCTGTCGGTGGATTCGTCAGGCCAGGAGTGCTGCTGTCCGGGGCTCGGAAGTGGTGTCGGCGAGGGCGGCGAGGTAGCGCTCGGCGTCGAGGGCTGCTGCGGCGCCGGTTCCGGCTGCGGTGATGGCCTGGCGGTAGGTGTGGTCGAAGACGCCGGGGATGTTCGTCCGGGTGGAGGGCGAGGTGACTTGGATGTAGCCCTCGTCGTCCAGGTCGAGTTGTCCGGTGAACAGCTCGGTGCGCGGGTCGTGGCCGATGGCGATGAACAGTCCGGTGACGTCGAGGTCGCGGGTGGCGCCGGTCAGGACGTCGCGCACGACGACGCCGGAGAGCATCCCGTTGGATTCCTTGATCTCGGCGATCTCGCTGTCGAAGGCGAAGGAGATCTTGTCGTCGGCGAAGGCCCTGTTCTGCATGACCTTGGAGGCCCGCAGGGTGGAGCGGCGGTGGACGACGGTGACCGAGCGGGCGAAGCGGGTGAGGAAGGTGGCTTCTTCCATGGCGGTGTCGCCGCCGCCGACCACGACGATGTCGCGATCACGGAAGAAGAAGCCGTCGCACGTTGCGCACCAGGAGACGCCGCGGCCGGACAGTTCTTCCTCGCGGGGCAGGCCGAGCTTGCGGTAGCCGGAGCCGGTTGCGACGATCACCGTCCTGGCGCGGTGCACGGTGCCGGCCGAGTCCGTCAGCAGCCTGACGGGCCCGGTGAGGTCGACGGCGGTGATGTCGTCGTCGATCATTTCGACGCCGAACTTCTCCGCCTGGGCCCGCATGTTGTCCATGAGGTCGGGGCCGTCGATGCCCGTGGAAGTTCTCGACATCTGTCGTGGTGGTGAGCGAGCCGCCGACGAAGATGGAGCTGCCGAACAGCAGCGGCCTGAGCTGGGCGCGGGCGGCGTAGACGGCTGCGGTGTATCCGGCGGGGCCGGAGCCTATGACGATGACGTCGCGCACGCCGTCGGTGTGCGTCGCTGTGGTCATGCCTCCTGCTGCGCGTCGATCTCGGCGATGAGGGCCTCGATGCGGGTCTTGATCTCGTCGCGGATCGGGCGGACGGAGTCGACGCCCTTGCCTGCCGGGTCTTCGAGGGCCCAGTCGAGGTACTTCTTGCCGGGGAAGATGGGGCAGGCGTCGCCGCAGCCCATGGTGATGACGTAGTCGGATGCCTGGACGGCCTCGGTGGTGAGCACCTTGGGCTTCTGGTCGGCGATGTCGATGCCGAGCTCCCGCATCGCTTCGACGGCCGCCGGGTTGACCTGGTCGGCGGGTACGGAGCCGGCCGAGCGGACCTCGATGCGGTCGCCGGCGAGGTGGTGGAGGAATCCGGCGGCCATCTGGGAGCGGCCCGCGTTGTGGACGCAGACGAACAGCACGGAGGCGAGCGGGGCGGAGGACATGGGTTCTTCCTTCACGAAGTGGTTCAACCGCTGGTGCGGGTCGGGTCAGTGGGGAGGGAGGCCAGCAGCTCGGTGATGCGCGTGTCGATGTCGTCGCGGATGTTGCGTACGACGGCCACCGGGGCGCCGTCGGGATCCGGGACGGGCCAGTCGAGGTAGCGGCGGCCGGGCACCACGGGGGCAGGTATCCCCGCAGCCCATGGTGATGACGATGTCGGCGGCCTGGGCGACCTCGTCGGTCAACGGTTTCGGGTACGGGTCCACCGGATCGGCGCCCGCCTCGGTGAGGACCTGGGCGATGCAGGGCTCCACTGCACCGGCCGGATGCGTGCCCGCGTTGGACACCGTGACCCGGCCGGCTCCCCGCAGTTCGAGGAGCGCGGCCGCGAGCTGGGAGCGCCCGGCGTTGTGGCTGCACACGAACAGCACCCGCGGCAGGCCCGAGCCCGGCGCCCCCTGGACGTGCGCGAGGGCGTCGAGGCGCTCGGCTGTGAGGCGCTCGGCTGGCACCACCAGGTGGGTGGTGACGCGCGCGGTCTCGGCGAGGCGCCGGTAGGAGTCGGCGAGCAGGCCTTGCACTGTCTCGACCGCGAACCGGCCGGCGTGCCGGGTGGCCAGGCGGGCCGTGCCGGCGGCCAGGCGGTCATCGGGCAGGACAGGGGGCGGGGAGGCAGACATGGGCAGACCCTTTCGACGGGCCGTAGGTCAGCCCCGGCTGGTATCAGCATCGGGTGATGTGACAGTATCAGCCCATGATGACGTCAGTCGACACTGACCTGATCCGGGTGCTGGCCGACCCGCTCAGGCTGCGGATCGTGACCCTGCTCGCCCGCGAGACTCTGTGCACCACGCACCTGGTCGAGGAGACCGGCGCCCGCCAGACGAACCTGTCCAACCACCTCAAGGTGCTGCGGGATGCGGGGGTGGTGGAGACCGAGCCGTGCGGCCGCTTCACCTACTACAAGCTCCGTCCCGACGTCATCGCCCAGCTCGCCGGTCAGTTCGCCGCGCTCGCAGAGACCGCCCGTACCGCCGCAGAGAACAAGAG
>NZ_JBSGZJ010000680.1:0-2457 GCF_053610925.1 Streptomyces sp. NPDC054847
GCGGGGTCCCACCTCGGCGGCGTCCTGGCGGAACGCCCACTTCATCTCGGGCTCCGTGACGCACTTCAGCGCCCGGCGCACCGGCGGCGAACACAGCACGGTCACCATGCACGTCGCGCAGATCGTCACCACCACCAGGCCGACCGGGCTGCCGAGCCACTTCTGGCTCTCGAACAGCCCCCAGTAGTCACCGGCCTTGACGACGAAACCGTGCAACAGGTACCCGCTGATGGTCCCTGCGCCCAGCACCGTGAACCACGCCCGGCGACCGGGCACCAGCGCGAGGAACGCGGCGCTCAGCAGCACCGCGCACCCGAAGAACGCGATGATCACCACGAGCCCCGACCACCACGGCCAGCCCAGGTCCTGCACGCTGCTGGAGCGGTAGAACCAGCCGAGGTTCATCCGGGGCGCCACCCAGTACGCGAAGACGAGCGTCGCGGCGAAGAACGGAACGGCCAGCAGACGCACCTCCCGCCGGCGCACCAGCTGGAAGTGCTCCGGCTTCAGGCACAGGCCCAGCACGAAGAACGGAAGGAACTGCAGCACACGCGCGAGGTTGAGGTCCGCCCCGATGTCCGGGGTGAGCGTGGCCAGCGCGCCGATGGCCAGCGCGATCGGCAGCGGCCACCGCACGATCCGCCACAGCGGCGTGGTGAGCCGCCAGATGAACAGCGCTGCCAGGAACCACGTCAGGTAGTACGGGTCGAGCAGGCTGATCGGATGGGACGGATCGTCGTTCCCGTACCGGGCGAAGAGGGAGTAGGCCACCTCGAAGACGACGTACGGCAGCGCGATGCCGGTGAGCAGTCGTCTGAGCTGATGCGGCTTGCCCTGGTAACTCCGGGAGAAGTAGCCGGAGACGATGATGAAGGCCGGCATGTGGAAGGTGTAGATCACCATGTACAGGGCACGCGTTGCCCTGCTGCCCTCCATCACCGGTTCCCAGGCGTGGGCCACGGCCACGAGCACGATGGCCAGATACTTCGCGTTGTCGAAGTAGGCCTCCCGTCCAGTGGACTTGGAGGCCGTCCGCGAAGCGGACTTCAGGCCGCTCGTGGCAGGGGCGAGAGCGGTCGCCGCCCGGCTCGTCGGGGTGGTCTCGGGCTCCTTGACCTCGGGTGCCGGAGCCCTCTCGTATCCATGCGCAGCGTGGAACATTCAAGGCACCCTAGCCGCGCCTATTCGATTTCGTAAAACACGCCGGGCATCTGCCCTATTCGAATCTGACACGGGTGCCAACAGGCCCGTATGCCCTGGTTAATCCCCCTTAAACGGGGCATACCACCCAGGCATGGCAGTGAAGTGAATTACCTCACGGAGCGTCTTCGAATTTATGGTGACCGAAGTGTGGGGACAGTGAAACGATCACGTTGAATTCTCTCCGGCATTTCACCCGGCCGGCCGCTCGGTGTGGGCCGGGCCGCGTTGCCCGGGCCGGAGAAGCGCGGAGTCCCCGCCGGGGGCGGGGACGAGGACGTGAGCCGTGCGCCGGTCCCCGCGGAAGCGCCCGGGGGCGGAGGTCTGATCGGTGCGTGTCGGGCGGCGGTGATGCCCGCCTACTTAGACGTAGTTTCTTATGGCGTGATCGTTCGTTGAACCGTGGCATGACGGATCTCGTTGAGCGGCTGGTACCGGATGAGTTGTGGGTGTTGTTCAGGCGAGTGGTGCCGCCAACGGTGGTGATACGCCCGCAGGGCGGTGGTCGACGTCGCGCAGGTGACCGTGAAGCCCTGGCCGCGATCATCTTCGTGGCGACGTCGGGCTGCACGTGGCGGCAGCTGCCGCCGGTGTTCGGCCCCGCCTGGCCCACGGTCTACCGCCGGTTCGCCCAGTGGAGCCGGGACCGTGTCTGGGCCCGGCTCTACCGCGTGATCCTCGACGAACTCGGGGCGCGGGGCGAGCTGGACTGGTCGCGGTGCGCGATCGACTCCGTCAGTCTGCGGGCTGCAAAAGGGGGCCGTTGACGGGACCGAATCCGACCGACCGCGGCAAGCTTGGATCGAAGATCCACCTGATCTGTGACCGGAATGGACTGCCGCTGTCTCTGGGCATCTCCGGCGCGAACATGCACGACAGCCAGGGCCTGGAGCCGCTCGTGCGCGGCATCCCGCCCATCCGGTCCCGCCGTGGGCCCCGGCGTCGGCGGCCGGCGAAGCTGCACGCGGACAAGGGCTACGACTACGACCACCTGCGTCGATGGCTCGGTCGGCGGGGCATCCGCCATCGCATCGCTCGCAAGGGCGTCGAGTCCTCGCAGCGGCTGGGCCGACATCGCTGGGTGGTCAAAAGAACCGTGTCCTGGCTGGCCGGCTGCCGTCGTCTCCACCGGCGGTACGAGCGCAAGGCCGAACACTTCCTCGCCTTCGTCGGCATAGCCGCAGCCCTCATCGGCTACCGCCGGTTAACACCCCTACTCACGGCCTGATCCGGTCCTGCTGCACATCGAAGCAGACC
>NZ_JBSGZJ010000681.1:0-2448 GCF_053610925.1 Streptomyces sp. NPDC054847
GTTCCTGGCGGCCGCTCCCGCTCGCCCACGACGTCGGCGGCGGCTCAGGCCGCTCCGGTTCCCGCCCGGCCGCCCGTGCGCACCACTCCCAGGCGCTGCGTCGCCCTGGTGTACGCCACATAGAGGTCGTTCACACCCTGCGCGGAAGCGGACAGGATCAGGTCCGGCTCCGCCACGATCACGGTGTCGAACTCCAGGCCCTTGGCGGCCCGCGGGTCGAGCAGGACCACGGGCCGCGTCAGATCGGGCTCGCCCGTGGCGGACACGTCCGGAACGGCGTCCGCGATCGCGGTGTGCAGAGCGGTGGGGGCGATCACCGCGATCCGGCCCTCGCGCGGGGCGTCGGCCACCCTGTCGGCGACAGTGGCGGCGAGCTCCGCCGGGTCCACGGTCACCTCCCACGGTTCGACCCCTGTCGAGCGCACCGAACGCGGCGGCTCGAACGCCGGGTCCTTGCTGCGCCGCACCTCGGCGGCGAGGGCCATGATCTCGGCAGGCGTCCGGTAGTTGACGCCCAGCCGGGTGTGCTCGAAGCGGTCGCCGACGTACGGCTCGAGGATCTCCTGCCACGACGCGCAGCCGGCCGCGTCGCCGGTCTGCGCGGGGTCGCCGACCAGGGTCATGGACCGGGTCGGGCAGCGGCGCATCAGCAGCCGCCACGCCATCTGCGAGAGCTCCTGCGCCTCGTCGACGATGATGTGCCCGAACGCCCAGGTACGGTCGGCGGCGGCCCGTTCCGCGGCGCTGCGGTGGTCCGCCTCCTCCTGGCGTTCGGCCATCCGCTCGGCGTCGATGATGTCGTGCGCGGCGAGGACCTCCGAGTCCTCGTCGTCCTTGTCCTCGAACTCGTACGTCCGTGAGGCGTAGGAGACTTCGAGCACGCCCTGCGCGTAGGCGATCTGCCGCGCGCGCTCGGCCTCGGCACGGGCGAGGGCCGCCGAGTCGTCCTCGCCGAGGAGTTCGGCAGCCTCGTCGAGCAACGGCACGTCGGCCGGGGTCCACGGGCCCGTCTCCCGTCTGAGGAGTGCGGCCTCCTCCGCCGGCAGATGGGCGGGCTCCGCGAGGAAGTCCGCCAGGAACTCCTGCGGCGTGAGCGGCGGCCACAGCGTGGCGATCGCGGCGTGGACGTCGGAGCTGGCGGCGATGGCCTTGCCGAGCTGCGCGATGTCGTCGGGGCCGAGGAAGTTGGGGCCTCCGTACGGGTCTTCGCCGATGCGGTCCGCGAGCTGGGCCGTCAGGTCGTCGATGATCCGGAACACGAAGTGGGGGCGGGCGAGATTGTGCGGCAGCCCCGTCTCGCGGGCCTTGTGCCGTGCCTCGACGGCCATGCCCCAGTCGATGACGAGGTCGCCGTCGTCGTGCGGCACGACGAGCGGCTCGTCCTTGTCGGGCACCCGCTGCCGGTCGCGTACCGCCTCCGCCAGCACGTCCGCCATGTCCGCGCGGCCCTTGACGGCCGCGGCGGCGGGACTGTCGGTGCCGGTGGCGTGCACACCGGGGAAGAGCTCGCCGACCGTCGACAGGAGTACACCGGTCTCGCCGAGCGAGGGCAGTACCTCCCCGATGTAGCCGAGGAAGGCCGGATTCGGTCCGACGATCAGCACCGCGCGCTTGGAGAGCTGTTCCCTGTGCGCGTACAGCAGGTAGGCGGCCCTGTGGAGGGCGACCGCGGTCTTGCCCGTTCCCGGGCCGCCCTCCACGACGAGGACACCGCGCTGCGGGGCCCGGATGATCCGGTCCTGCTCGGCCTGGATGGTCGACACGATGTCGCCCATCCGCCCGGTGCGGGCGCTGCCGAGCGCGGCGAGCAGCACCTCGTCGGCGTCGTGGGACTCGTAGCCGGTGCGGGTGGTGTCGGCGAGGTCCATGATCTCGTCGTGCAGCGCGGTGACCGTCCGCCCCTGCGTGGTGATGTGCCGCCGGCGGCGCAGTCCCATCGGCTCATGACCGGTGGCGAGATAGAAGGGGCGCGCGACGGGGGCCCGCCAGTCGATCAGCAGAGGAGTACGTTCCGCGTCGTCACGGCGGATTCCGGTGCGCCCGATGTGATGAGTGACACCGTCGCGCCGGTCGATGCGGCCGAATACCAGACCGGTGTCGGCTGCATTCAGGGCCGCCAGCGACGCCGAATGCTCGACGACGCCGATGTCCCGTTCGACCCGCGCCTGCCTGCCCGTCCCCACCTGCGCGATCGTGGCGTTCAGAGCGGCTTCGGCCTCGTCACGGAGCTGGTCGAGCCGCTCGTGCACGAGAGAGACGAATTGCTGTTCCCGCCGCAATTCCTCGGTTGACAATTCAGCTCCTGACGCGGTAAGGTACATTTATTGAACTTCTTCGTCCGGTGACGAATCTCCTGGACGGAAACAATAAATATACCCAGGAAAATACCCCGGCCGTCAATTCGGCCGGGTTTTTTGTTGCCGTCGGCAGAGCGGCCGGGTACTGGTG
>NZ_JBSGZJ010000682.1:0-2428 GCF_053610925.1 Streptomyces sp. NPDC054847
GCCACGCCCTGAGACCGCGGAGCGCTGAAGCCTCGACTCGCCGCCCCGGCCGGGACCGCAGCGGCGCCGCCCCATCAGGCCGGCTCGGCCCCCAGCCACGACGCGACCGCCCGCGCGATCGGCAGCCCCGTCTCCAGCTCCACGAAGCCGAACTGCCCGCCCTGGTTGCACTCGAGGAACCACCACGTGCCCGTCGAGTCCTCCGCGAAGTCGAAGGCACCGTAAGCGAGTTCGGCCTGCTTCTTGTACGCCTCGACGGCCCTGGCCACCTGGGCCGGCACTTCCACCGGTTCCCACTCGTGGCCCGTGTCCCCGTAACGGCCGTCGACCTGACCCGGCTCCGCCGCCTTGCGCGCGGCGAAGTGCTGGTCCCCCACACTGGTCAACCGGACATCGGCACGCTTGGCGACATAACGCTGCAAGAGCGTCGGCGCCGCGGCCACCCCGGAGAAGTCGGCGTCCGGCGGCACGAGCGTGGTGGGCAGCGCCATCGGCGGATCCCCGGGCGACTTCCCGGACACCGACTTCACGACCACGTTCCGGTATTGCTCGGCGAATTGACGGGCCATCGACGGATGGGTGGTGAGCAGCGTGGCCGGCACCGGGAAGCCGCTCTGGTGCGCGACACGCAACTGCCAGGGTTTGCGCCGGGCCTTGGCCGCGGCGCTGGGATGGTTCATCCACCGCGCGCCCGTGCAGTCGAGCATTCCGTACAGGGCGTGGGCGGTCTCGACGCTCAGCCATTCGGACGGTTCGGCGGCGTGTGCCGCCGGTTCACCGGGCCTGCGGATCCAGACGGACCGCAGGCCCTGCATGCTCGCCACACGGCCGCCGATCGACAGATAGCCGCGGAACTCCCCGCGCACGTACTCCGCGGAGAGAGCCCCTGTGCCAGGGAGGTCGGCGGGATCGAACCGGACGAGCGGGACGCCCTGTTCGTGCAGTTCCGCCACGACCATGTCAGCGGTGACATCCGCCTCGCACGTGAGCACCAGCACTGTCACGTCGCACGCCGGTCAGTCGTCGAAGTGGGTCGCGGAGCCGGCCTTGGAGGTCGTCGTCCCCGCAGCGGCGAGCAGACCCCGGTCCATGATGGCGGGCCTCCCGTCGGGCAGCACGTTCAACTGCAAGGTGGCGTCGTACGCATAGGGCGTGATGCCCGTGGCCGGCTCGGCAGGGCGTGCATAGTTCCACGCGAACGGTTTCATGTCTTTTCCTCCCCTGCCCGTGCGCGCCTGCCCGGGCTCCTCATGTGACAGTACGTGTTTGAGAAGTAATGGTTTCATTACGCACCGTGACCATGTGAATGCTGTTTCTCTACGGCTCCCCCACCTGAGGCCACCGGCCGACAGCTCCGCGGCGGCACCCCCGCCACCCCTTCGCTGCCTTCCGCTGCCTCCCGGCGCCGTCAAGACAGACGCACCATCAGCCCCACAGGTTTCACACCATGGCCCCAACGTGACCGAGGCGACACTCCAAACCTCCTCGATTCAGGACATCCCGGCGAACGGGTGGGCCGACGGGCGTCGGAGCTTCACGTCGCGCCGTCGGGGCAAGCGTTCGTCGAGGATTCCGTTTTCCATGGATCGGCAAGGATTGGTGAACTGATGAGCGAATATGAGCGTTCCCACACGATGCCCGCTCTCCCCGAGCGTGTCTACGACCAGGCGGCCCGCGTGGACCAGCTCGACAGCTGGCTGCCCGAGGCCCTGCACGTCAGGGCCGAGGAACTGCCCGCGGTCACCGTGCACGAGGACCGCACGGACGAGGACACCCCCGCGCTCCTGAAGGCCGAGAAGGACCAGATGCGGGTCGAGTGGGGTACGCGGAACGGGGGCGCCTACGCCGGATGGCTCCAGGTCGCCGGAATCGGCTCCGGCGCCAGCGAGGTCACCGTCCACCTGTCGTTCTTCGACGAGTCGCACGACCCCGGTGAGAAGGCCGTGAACGACGCCCTCGACCAGAGCCTGAGGCGGCTCGAGGAGCAGGTGCGGATCAGGATCGAAGGCGCCGCCGGCTGAACCACCTCTCGGAGCGGAGGATGCCGCCGGCCGAGCCACCGGTGGCCGCACGGACCGAAGGCGCGCAGCCGTCCCCGTGGCGCGCCGTGACCGTGCCCTGCCCGCGCCGCCGGACGCGTCAGCGCGACAGGGCGACGGCGGCGTCCGCGAGGACGGACAGCACTCCACGCCGTGCTTTGTGCGGCGCCGGCACCTGAAGTGCCGGCCCCGGCAGGGATCCGCCGCCGGGACCGTCCCCCGGCCGGGGTCCACCGCCGGCCGGGGCAGGTCACAGCGAGCAGCGTTCCAGCGCCTCGCGGGCCGCGTCCTGCGCCGCCCGGCGGTCCTCGTCGACGAGACCGATGCGGGTCCGCCGGTCCAGCACGTCCGATGCGTCGAGGGCGCCCTCGTGCCGTACCGCCCAGACG
>NZ_JBSGZJ010000683.1:0-2392 GCF_053610925.1 Streptomyces sp. NPDC054847
GCGTTGTACCGCGTGACGGCCGTGGCGGGGAAGACCCCCGAGCCCCCACCACGGCCGCAGACTTCCCGTGGCGGAGCCCCTGGGGCCTCAGGCGAGGCCCGCGCGCTCCAGGGCCTCGGTTCCCGCGCGCAGGGCGCTGATCCGCTCGTCGAGCGTGAAGCCCGCGGGGGCGAGGGTCAGGGTGGTGACCCCGGCCGCCGCGTAGGCCTGCATCCGGTCGGCGATCCGCTCCACGGGCCCGAGCAGCGCGGTCTGGTCGATGAGTGCGTGCGGGACGGCGGCGGCCGCGCCGGCCTTGTCGCCGCCGAGGTACTTGTCCTGGATCTCGGCGGCTTCCTTCTCGTAACCCATGCGCTGGGCGAGCTGGTTGTAGAAGTTCTGCTTGCGGCTGCCCATGCCGCCGACGTACAGCGCGGTGTACGGCCGGAACATGTCGGCCAGACCGGCCACGTCGTCGCCCACGGCGAGCGGCAGGGTCGGGCAGACGTCAAAGCCTTCCATCGTCCTCCCCGCCTTCTCGCGGCCCGCGCGGATGTGGCGCAGCGCGGTGTCCTCGATGTGGTCGGCGGACGGGAAGATCAGCAGAGCGCCGTCGGCGATCTCGCCTGTCTGCTCCAGGTTCTTCGGGCCGATCGCCGCGATGTAGAGCGGGATGTGCTCACGCTGCGGGTGCACGGTGAGCTTGATCGGCTTGCCCGGCCCATCGGGCAGCGGCAGCGTCCAGTGCTCACCCTCGTACGACAGGCGCTCGCGGGACATCGCCTTCCGGACGATCTCGACGTACTCGCGCGTGCGGGCGAGTGGCTTGTCGAACTTCACGCCGTACCAGCCCTCGGAGACCTGCGGTCCGGAGACGCCGAGGCCCAGCCGGAAACGGCCGCCCGAGAGCGAGTCGAGGGTGGCCGCGGTCATCGCGGTCATGGCCGGCTGACGGGCCGGGATCTGCAGGATCGCGGAGCCGACGTCGATGCGCTCGGTCTGGGCGGCGACCCAGCTGAGCACCGTCGGGGCGTCCGAGCCGTACGCCTCCGCCGCCCAGCAGACGTCGTAGCCGAGCCTGTCGGCCTCCTGCGCGACGGCGAGGTTGTCGCCGTCCATGCCCGCGCCCCAGTAGCCGAGGTTGATGCCGAGCCGCATAACCGCTCCCTCTTACTGATCAGTAACGTGCCTGTCTCCGGACTCTAGCGCGGGTACGGTCGATCCGGCAGGGGCACGTTGTCCACAGGCTCTCTCAGGGTGGGCCCCTGGCCAGTAATCTCAGCGCCCATGGAGCAGAGGCATCTCGGCCGCACCGGCCTGCGCGTGTCCCGCATCGGACTCGGCACCCTGACATGGGGCCGGGACACCGACGAGCACGACGCGGCCGACCAGCTGAAGGTTTTCTGGGAGGCGGGCGGCACGCTGGTCGACACCGCCGACGTGTACGGCGGCGGGGACGCGGAGTATCTGCTCGGGCAGCTGGTCGAGCGGCTCGTGCCGCGCAGCGAGCTCGTGATAGCGACCAAGGCGGGCAGCGTGCCGGATCCCGACCGGCGCTTCGACGGCTCACGCGGTCATCTCCTTGCCGCGCTCGACGCGTCGCTGGCGCGCCTGGGCACCGACTACGTGGACCTGTGGCAGGTGCACGCCTTCGACCCGGACACACCACTGGACGAGACGCTCCAGGCGCTGGACATCGCCGTCAGCACGGGGCGCGCCCGGTATGCGGGCGTGTCGAACTTCTGCGGCTGGCAGCTCGCGAAGGCGGCGACCTGGCAGCTGGCCGCGCCGGGCGTACGCACGCGGCTCGCGAGCACGCAGATGGAGTACTCGCTGCTTCAGCGGGGCGTGGAGCGGGAGGTACTTCCTGCCGCCCTCGACCTCGGGGTGGGGCTGCTGCCGTCGTCGCCGCTCGGGCGCGGAGTGCTCACCGGCAAGTACCGGACGGCCACGCCGGCCGACTCCCGGGGCGCGTCGGAGCAGATGGCGCCCTTCGTGGAGCCGTATCTGGACGAGGCCGCGAGCGGCATCGTGGACGCGGTCGTCACGGCGGCCGACGGCCTGGCGGCGACGCCGCTGGAGGTGGCGCTCGCGTGGGTGAGGGACCGGCCGGGCGTGGTGGCGCCGATCGTCGGCGCACGCAACGCACAGCAGCTCATGGCGGCGTTGTCGGTGGAGGCGCTTAGTCTTCCTGACGAGATCCGCCGGGCGCTCGACGATGTGTCGGCGCCCGTCCACCGCTATCCCGACCAGGACTGGAGCACGCTGTGACTGCGCCTTCCCGGGGGACACCCCCCGGTTCCCCGGCCGCGGGGCCGCCCGCCGACACCGCCGAAGAGGCGGTCGCGCCGGGTCCCGGCGGCTCGCTGCCGACCGAGGGCGCGGGCGCCACGGAAGCGGCGGGGGGCACGGC
>NZ_JBSGZJ010000684.1:0-2376 GCF_053610925.1 Streptomyces sp. NPDC054847
CCCGATGGGGTGCGGCCCTTTCTACTGCTCTGTCGAGCGTCAGCGCTTAGGCGGCGACGACCTCGACGCCGAGCTGCGCGGCAACCTCGGGGTGCAGACGCACAGACACCTGGTGCGAGCCCAGGGTCTTGATCGGCGAACCGAGCTCGACGCGACGCTTGTCGACCTCCGGACCACCGGCGGCCTTGATCGCCGAGGCGATGTCAGCCGGGGTGACGGAGCCGAAGAGGCGGCCGGCGTCGCCGGAGCGAACGGCAAGGCGCACCTTGACGGCCTCGAGCTGACCCTTGATGGAGTTGGCCTGCTCGATGGTCGCGATCTCGTGGATCTTGCGGGCGCGGCGGATCTGCGCCACGTCCTTCTCGCCACCCTTGGTCCAGCGGATCGCGAAACCGCGCGGGACCAGGTAGTTGCGAGCGTATCCGTCCTTGACGTCGACGACGTCGCCGGCGGCACCGAGGCCAGAAACCTCGTGGGTGAGGATGATCTTCATGTTTCGGTCACCCTTCCCTTATCGCGCGGTGGACGTGTAGGGCAGCAGCGCCATCTCACGGCTGTTCTTGACGGCCGTGGCGACGTCACGCTGGTGCTGCGTGCAGTTGCCGGTCACGCGGCGGGCACGGATCTTGCCGCGGTCGGAAATGAACTTCCGCAGCATGTTCGTGTCCTTGTAGTCCACGTACGCGGTCTTGTCCTTGCAGAAAGCGCAGACCTTCTTCTTAGGCTTGCGCACAGGCGGCTTCGCCATGGTGTATCTCCTGTGTGATCAAGAAGTGGGGTACGAGCTGCCCTAGAAGGGCGGCTCGTCCGAGTAGCCGCCGCCAGAGCCCCCGGAGCCGCCGGAGCTTCCGCCCCAGCCGCCCCCGCCCTGCTGGCCGCCGCCGGACGGCGCGCTGGTGGCCCAGGGATCGTCGGCGGGAGCACCGCCGCCGCCCTGCTGCTGACCACCGCCGGGGCCGCCGCCCCAGCCGCCGCCGCCCTGCTGACCGCCGGCACCGCCGCCGTAGCCGCCCTGGCCGCCGCGACCGGTGGTCTTGGTGACCTTGGCCGTGGCGTTCTTCAGGCTGGGGCCGACTTCCTCGACGTCCAGTTCGTAGACCGTGCGCTTGACGCCCTCGCGGTCCTCGTAGGACCGCTGCTTGAGCCGGCCCTGTACGACGACACGCATGCCGCGCTGGAGCGACTCGGCGACGTTCTCCGCCGCCTGACGCCAGACCGAGCAGGTGAGGAAGAGGCTCTCGCCGTCCTTCCACTCATTGGTCTGGCGGTCGAAGGTGCGGGGAGTGGACGCGACACGGAACTTCGCGACCGCCGCACCGGACGGGGTGAAGCGCAGCTCGGGGTCGTCGACGAGATTGCCGACGACCGTGATGACGGTCTCGCCTGCCATGGGTGAACCTCTCGGCGGGATTGCTGCTGGCTGCTTGCTGCTACTCGAAACCCGATGACCTCTGAGCTAGGTGCTCAGTGGGTCTCGGGACGGAGGACCTTGGTCCGGAGGACCGACTCGTTCAGGTTCATCTGGCGGTCGAGCTCCTTGACGACCGCAGGCTCGGCCTGCAGGTCGATGACCGAGTAGATGCCCTCGGGCTTCTTCTTGATCTCGTAAGCGAGACGACGACGGCCCCAGGTGTCGACCTTCTCGACCTTTCCGTTGCCCTCACGGACGACGGAGAGGAAGTTCTCGATCAGCGGGGAGACAGCGCGCTCCTCGAGATCGGGGTCGAGGATGACCATCACCTCGTAGTGACGCATGTGGAACCCACCTCCTTTGGACTCAGCGGCCACGGTCGTTCCGTGGCAGGAGGGTCGTGATGCGTGAGCAACGGTATCGGCCGCCACTGACAATCCCCCCTCGTCGAGTGGCGATCGCGTCGTGGCCTGGGCAGACACCGGTGCAGACCGTACAGAGTACCCGCACTCCGGCTTCCGGTTGAAATCCGGTGGCCCATGGCCGCAATCTGTACACATCGGGTGGACGCGGCGCTACGATGCGCCGCCTTCCGGCAAAGCCAGGAGGTGCCTCATGGCACAGGCAATGCGACGTCACTCCTCTGTCTCGCTGTTCGCCACGGACGGCAAGCCTCATCCCCTTCAGGACACCCTGATGGCGGTGACGCTGGTACTGGGCGCTCTCGCGTTCATCTCGGCGATGTTCCACAATCTGCATCTGCTCAGCTCATGGGCGGGGCTCATCGGAATCGGGACGGGCGCGTACGGACAGTTCATCTCCGCGACGACCCGTGAGCGGTTCCTGCTGATCGTCGGGCTGGGCGCATCCGCGGTGGGGTTCTTCCTCGGGATGGCTCACGGCGGACTCTTCGGTGGCCTCCTCGGCTGAGGCCGGGCGTCGAACCCAGGGGCGGGGACGGGAGC
>NZ_JBSGZJ010000685.1:0-2345 GCF_053610925.1 Streptomyces sp. NPDC054847
CCGGGCGAAGCCCGGTTCAGGGAAGTGGGGGCTCCCCGGAACGCACGGCCGCAGGGGAACGCGTTCCCGCCCGCGCCGACCCGCTCGGCCGCGTCACCGGGCCCTCCGCGCCCCACGCTCGTACGCTCGAAGAATGTCTGAGGTGTATGGGGTCCGTCGTGGCCGACTGCGCGATCGATGCGCCGCGACCGGCAGCGCGGCGGCCCTGATCTCCCGGCCCGCGAACGTCCGCTATCTCGCCGGAGGTGCTCCGCCCGGTGCCGTGCTGCTCCTCGGGCCCGCCGACGACGTGCTCGTCTGTCCCCGCACGCCGACCGGCGATCCCGCCGACGGCCGGCCGGACGAGGGGCTGCGGCTGGTCGTGATGCAGACGTCCACCGGTGACGCGGCGGTCGCCGCCGCCGAGCTGGCGCGTACGGAGGGCGTCGAGTCGCTGGCGGTCGAGGAGCACCACCTGACGGTCGCCCGGCACCGTGCGCTCGGATCGGTCGCGCCCCGGGTGCGCTTCGCCGATCTCGGGCTCGCCGTCGAGCAGCAGCGGATCGTCAAGGACGAGGACGAGATCGCCTGTCTGCGTATCGCCGCGGAGATCACCGACCAGGCCCTCGGTGAGCTGCTCGAGTCCATCCTCGTCGGCCGCACCGAACGGCATCTCGCCCTCGAGCTGGAGCGCCGTCTGGTCGACCACGGCGCCGACGGCCCCGCGTTCCCGACCTCCGTCGCCACCGGCCCCAACTCGGGACGAACAGGACACCGCCCGGGCGACCGGCGTGTGGAGGAGGGTGATTTCCTCTCCGTCTGTCTCGGTGCGAACTACCGCGGCTACCGTTGCGAGATCGGCCGTACCTTCGTGATCGGCACGACCCCCGCCGACTGGCAGATCGAGCTCTACGAGCTCGTCTTCGCCGCTCAGCGGGCCGGCCGGGAGGCCCTGCTGCCCGGCACCGCGTACCGCGACGTCGACCACGCGGCACGGCAGATCCTGGATGTCGCGGGCCACGGGGAGGAGCTCCCGCCCCGCACCGGGCACGGTGTCGGGCTCGAAATCGACGAGGACCCGCAGCTCGCCCCTGCGGCCATGGGTAAACTGGACGCTTGTGTGCCGGTCACCGTCGAACCGGGGGTCCACCTCCCGGGCCGGGGCGGAGTCCGGATCGATGACACGCTCGTCGTGCGCCAGGAGGCGGACGGCGGACCCGAGCTACTCACCATCACGACCAAGGAGCTGCTCGCGCTGTAGCGAGCCGCGGTGCGAAAGACTTGGTCGTCCACCCAGCGTCAGTCCAGGAGATTCCGCAACCGTGGCTTCCACGAACGACCTCAAGAACGGCATGGTGCTCAAGCTCGACGGAGGCCAGCTCTGGTCCGTCGTCGAGTTCCAGCACGTCAAGCCCGGCAAGGGCCCGGCCTTCGTGCGCACCAAGCTCAAGAACGTGCTCTCCGGCAAGGTCGTCGACAAGACCTTCAACGCCGGCGTGAAGGTCGAGACGGCCACCGTCGACCGCCGCGACATGCAGTTCTCTTACATGGACGGCGAGTACTTCGTCTTCATGGACATGCAGACCTACGACCAGCTGATGGTCGACCGCAAGCAGGTCGGCGACGCCGCGAACTTCCTCATCGAGGGCTTCACCGCCAGCGTCGCCCAGCACGAGGGCGAGGTGCTCTACGTGGAGCTGCCGGCCGCCGTCGAGCTGACCGTCCAGCACACCGAGCCCGGCGTGCAGGGCGACCGTTCCACCGGTGGTTCCAAGCCCGCCACCCTGGAGACCGGCTACGAGATCCAGGTCCCGCTCTTCATCACCACTGGTGAGAAGATCAAGGTCGACACCCGCTCGGGCGACTACCTCGGCCGGGTGAACAGCTAACCGTGGCTGCCCGTAACAAGGCCCGCAAGCGCGCCTTCCAGATCCTCTTCGAGGCCGACCAGCGCGGGGCGACCGTGCACACGGTCCTCGCGGACTGGGTCCGGCACGCCCGTACCGACGAGCGGCAGCCGCCGGTCGCCGAGTACACGATGGACCTCGTCGAGGGGTACGCGGAGCACGCGGACCGCATCGACGAGCTCATCGCCACCTACGCCGTCGGCTGGACCATCGACCGTATGCCGGTCGTGGACCGGAACATCCTCCGGCTCGGCGCGTACGAGCTGGTCTGGAAGGACGAGACCCCCGACGCGGTGGTGATCGACGAGGCGGTGCAGCTCGCCAAGGAGTTCTCCACGGACGAGTCGCCGGCCTTCGTGAACGGCCTGCTGGGCCGTTTCAAGGACCTCAAGCCGAGCCTGCGCCGCGACTGATTCGCGTCCCGGCCGGTTTCACCAGGCCCGGGGCGGAAGACGAAGG
>NZ_JBSGZJ010000686.1:0-2345 GCF_053610925.1 Streptomyces sp. NPDC054847
GAACGATGCGTTCCGGTCGACCGATCCAGACGCGGAGCCTCTCACTGCGGCAGCTATTCGGTATTGGACCCGTCTGGGTCCCGACTGGCAGCGTTACGCCCGTCACGACGGGAGGCCCCACACGCCGGGACGGCGCCCCCTCCCGCTCCCCCTGATCACTGTCCCCTGGGAGCCGCAGCATGAGTGCGTCCACCGCACGCGAGCAGAAGAGAACCGCCAACCGCGCGGGGCTGGGAGCCTTCATAGGCTCCACGATCGAATGGTTCGACTTCTACATCTACGGAACGGCCGCGGCCCTCGTCTTCGACGAGGTCTTCTTCCCCGAGCTCGAAGGCCCGTTGGGCACGCTGGTCGCGTTCGCGACGTTCTGGGTGGGCTTCCTCGCCCGTCCGCTCGGCGGCATCATCTTCGGGCACTTCGGCGACCGGCTCGGCCGTAAGAAGACCCTCGTCATCACCCTGCTGATGATGGGCATCGCCACGACCCTCATCGGTCTGCTGCCCGGCTACTCGTCGATCGGCGTCGCGGCCCCGATCCTGCTGGTGTGCATCCGCATGGTGCAGGGCATCGGACTCGGCGGCGAGTGGGGCGGCTCCGTGCTGATCGCCTCCGAGCACGCCCCCAAGGGCAAGTCCATCCTCTACGGCGCCTTCGCCCAGCAGGGCTCCCCCGTGGGCAACACCCTGAGCACCGTCAGCTTCCTGGCGATCAGTCAGCTCCCGAACGACGACTTCGTCTCCTGGGGATGGCGCATCCCCTTCCTCGCCTCCGCGGTCCTCGTCTTCGTCGGCCTTTTCGTACGGATGCGGGTCGCCGAGTCGCCGGCGATGGCCAAGGCCATAAAGACCAAGAACGTCTCCAAGCTGCCGCTCACCGAAGTGCTGCGCACCCAGCCGACGCTGATCCTGCTCGGCATCGGCGCCTGCACGATCGGGCTCTCCGCCACCTACTTCAAGTCGACGTTCGCCCTCTCCTGGGCCACCAGCAGCCTGGACTTCGACCGCAGCTCGTTCCTCACGATCATCCTGGTCGCCAACGTGGTCCAGGTTCTGGTGCAGCCCTTCGGCGCCGTGCTGGCCACGCGGATGAAGAGCATGACCCGCGCGGTCTGCGTGATGCTGCTCCCCGAGATCGTCCTCCTGCCGCTGATGTTCGTCCTCATCAGCACCGAGAACTACACCCTCGCGATGATCGGCGTCTCCGTCGCCACGATCCCGCACTGCCTCTACTACGCGGCCCTCGCCGGAATGCTCGCGAGCCGTTTCCCCGCGAACGTCCGCTACACCGGCATCTCCCTCTGCTACCAGCTCTGCGGGACGATCCTCGGCGGCACCACCCCGATCGTCGGCCAGTCCCTGCTGAACTGGACCGGCTCGATCACGGCGGTCATCTTCTACGCGGTCTTCCAGGTGCTGCTCACCCTCGGCTGCATGGTGCTGATCCTGCGCCGCCCCAACCACGACGAACTCGCTGACGAACCGGCGGCACAGCCCGCGCCGGGCACGAACGCCGCCGTCACCACGACGGTCTGAGCGGGAAGGCGGTAGACACCATGGCCCCCCTCATCGTCGACGGCATCCCCGGGATCAGCGAACTGACCGGCCGGGACCTCGGCCACTCGCGGTGGCGGGAGGTCACCCAGGACCTGATCGACATGTTCGCCGCCGTCTCCGGCGACCACCAGTGGATCCACACGGACACCGAGCGCGCGGCGCGCGGCCCCCACGGCGGCACCATCGCCCACGGGTACATGGTCCTCAGCTGGGGCATCCCGATGTTCGCCGAACTGCTCCAGGTCACGGGAGTGGGCATGGCGCTCAACTACGGCGTCAACAAAGTCCGCTTCCCCTCCCCCGTCCCGGTTGGCAGCCGGGTCCGCCTCCACGCGACGGTCACCTCGGTGGTCCCGGTCAAACGCGGCGGGGTCGGCATGACGCGGGCGTTCACGTTCGAACGTGAGGGCTCGCCGAAGCCGGTGTGCGTGGCGGAGTCGCTGACGCACTTCTATTCCTGACGGGGGGGTGCGGGTGGTGCCGCTGCGCAGGGCCGTTCCCCCCTCCCCTACGGCCTGGCTGCCGTAGGGACCCGCCACGTCCTGAACCGGGGCGAGCCCGGGACACGGCCGTGCGGGGACCCCGCACTTCCCGGACCCGGCCGTGCGGGGACCCGGCACTTCCCGAACCGGCCAGCCCCGGAACCCGGTACGCGAGGCTCCACCCGGTGCCGCGCGGCTCAAACTCCCCTACGCCCGGCGGGCGTGGGAAGGGACCCTCATCGGGAAGGGACCCTCATCGGGACCGGACCTGCCCGGCAGGGCCGGAGTGTCTCCGCCGACGGGCTGGATC
>NZ_JBSGZJ010000687.1:0-2333 GCF_053610925.1 Streptomyces sp. NPDC054847
CCTCCGGCTCCACCGGGAACCCCAAGGGCTGCATGGTCGGCCATGCCCAGGTGCTGGCCCTGCTGGACGCGGCCATGCCGCTGCTCGAGGCCGGCCCTGAGGACGTGTGGACGCTGTTCCACTCGCTGAGCTTCGACTTCAGCGTCTGGGAGCTGTTCGGCCCGCTGCTGTCCGGCGGCCGGCTGGTCGTCGTCGACCGCGAAGCGGCCAGTGACCCGCTGGAGTTCGCCCGTCTGCTCGCCGACCGGGGCGTCACCGTCCTCAACCAGGTGCCCTCCGCGTTCGCGAACCTGACCGCGGAGGCCGTCGCGGAGAACCTGCGCCTGCCGGCGCTGCGCCGCGTCGTCTTCGGCGGCGAGGCGCTGGTGGCGGCCGACGTCGAACGCTGGTGGCAGGCCGGCATCGCGCCCGGTGCGCAGCTGGTCAACATGTACGGCATCACGGAGACCACCGTCCACGTCACCTACTGCCCGCTCACGCCGGACGTGCTGGCGGCCGCGGCCGCCGGACGCACCCCGATCGGTGTGCCGCTGCCGCATCTGACGGTCTCTCTGCGCGACGGGGAGGGCCGGCCGGTGGCGGTGGGCGAGCCCGGCGAGATCTGGGTCGGCGGCCCCGGGGTCAGCCACGGCTACCTCGGGCGGCCGGAGCTGACCGCCGACCGGTTCGTCGACACCGAACAGGGCCGTTTCTACCGCAGCGGCGACTGGGCCGTCGCGGACACCGGAGGGCAGCTCGCCTACGCGGGCCGCCAGGACGGGCAGGTCAAGCTGCGCGGTTTCCGTATCGAGCTCGGCGAGATCGAGGCGGCACTGCGGAAGGTCGCGGGCGTGGCGGGCGCGGCCTGCCGGTTGGTCACCGACAAGCACGGCGGCCAGTCGCTGTGCGCGTACGTGGTCGCCGACCGCGACAGTGTGCCGGCGGCCACGGTCCGCGCGGCACTGGCCGCCCGCCTGCCCGCCCACATGGTCCCCCAGCAGGTGCGCCACCTGGACCGTCTCCCGGTGACCGCCCACGGCAAGCTCGACCGGTCGGCGCTGCCGGGGTAGCGGGCGGCGGTCACCGGCCCAGGGGGCGATGCGTGAGCCGGGCACGCTCGGCCGACCGCGTGTCCGCGGCTCACGCACCCGGACAAGGTGGCGATCTCCGCCCGGCGCGGCCACCCGGCGCCGAAACAGCCTCCCGGGTCAGAGGTCACCGAGGTAACGAGAACCTCCTCCACCACGTCCGCAGCCGGACGAACATGCCCGTCACTGCGCCTCAGCCGTGTAGCGGGCGTGCTGCCGCAACACCCGCCGCGCCCAGCGCCTCACGGCATCAAGGAAGGCCCGGGACCAATGGGTCCCGGACCACTTCGCGTCTTGGATCGGCCTACCAGTACAGGTACCTGCCGGTGCAAGCGTCAGAGGCGTTGTTCCTGTCCTCGCAGACCCGAACCGCGTAGAAGCCACCATCGTCGTACGCCTTGGTGGAGCAGCCGGCCGCTGATCCGTTGGCGTCGTACGTGCGCTTGTGGATGAATGACGGTCCCCACCTGACGTCGATGTACGCCTGGTTGCCGTCGGCCTCCTTGTCGCAGATGGTGACAAGGCCGTTGCTGTCGATCAGGGCGAAGTCGTCGCCCTGGTAGATCGTCGTCGATTTTGCATAGGCCGCTGTGGCGGAGGCCACCGCCAGCGTGATTGCTGCTCCACCCACTCCTACCGAGGTCAGCAGGGCGCGGCGCTTGGACCGTAGTGCGGTGCTCATGGAAGTACTCACGGATGCTCCTGTGCAGGACGGCGGACTGAGAACGCTGAAGGCACACCCCGAACAGGGGCTGGTGCGCAGCGATCGATCGCCATCCTGATCGGGCGACCTGTAAGCGACCTTGCAAGAACCTGTCATCCCCAGGACCGTTGCCGATCTCCTGCCCGAGCACACGCCCGTCGACCCGGGCGACGCCTCGTCCCCGGAAGTGGACCTTGGAGGGTTCCAGGGCGATTTCCGCGCAGCGTAGACGCCCGCAGTAGGTACCGCTGCCTCTTGGGACGGTGTGCGAGCGCCTCTCGGGGGAGGGCCGGGCCGGCGGCTGCGGCCCTCCCCCCGCCTGTCGGTGTGGACGCCGACAGGCGTCAGTAGCGGTAGTGGTCCGGCTTGTACGGGCCGTCGACGTCGACGCCGATGTAGGCGGCCTGCTCCGGGCGCAGGGTGGTGAGCTTGACGCCGAGGGCGTCGAGGTGGAGGCGGGCGACCTTCTCGTCGAGGTGCTTGGGCAGCACGTAGACGTCGGTCGGGTACTCCTGCGGCTTGGTGAACAGCTCGATCTGGGCCAGGGTCTGGTCCGCGAACGA
>NZ_JBSGZJ010000688.1:0-2321 GCF_053610925.1 Streptomyces sp. NPDC054847
CTACAATGCCGCACTCGTCGGCAGCGTCATATCTCTACACGAGAGGGGCCTTCCGACTGCTCGGAAGGCCCCTGCGGACTCTGTACCCCCGACCGGATTCGAACCGGCGCTACCGCCTTGAGAGGGCGGCGTGCTAGGCCGCTACACAACGGGGGCATGCATCCTGCGACGCGCTGGGCTACCAGGACTCGAACCTAGACTAAATGAACCAGAATCACTCGTGCTGCCAATTACACCATAGCCCATGGTGGTTTAGACCAGTACCCCCGACCGGATTCGAACCGGCGCTACCGCCTTGAGAGGGCGGCGTGCTAGGCCGCTACACAACGGGGGCCCTAGCGATCCTCACCCGGCGATAGCCGGATGTTGTCACCGCGTGAAGCATCGGGTGCGACCCGGATGATCACGTGGGAAGGATCTGTACCCCCGACCGGATTCGAACCGGCGCTACTGCCTTGAGAGGGCAGCGTGCTAGGCCGCTACACAACGGGGGCTTTGCAGATAAGCTCTGCGAGCTGGCCTACCAGGACTCGAACCTAGACTAACTGAACCAGAATCAGTCGTGCTGCCAATTACACCATAGGCCACCAAAACTCAACCCCCGACTGGGGGTCTTGTTCGGTCTGCGCTTCCGGCTCCCGGGCTTTCGGCCCGCTCTCCTTGGCGCAGGAAGAACATTACCCGAAGGTGGACGGCGCTCCAAAACGGGTATCGGCGCGGAGCAGGCCC
Organism: Streptomyces sp. NPDC054847; assembly: GCF_053610925.1. Taxonomy (NCBI): domain Bacteria; kingdom Bacillati; phylum Actinomycetota; class Actinomycetes; order Kitasatosporales; family Streptomycetaceae; genus Streptomyces; species Streptomyces sp. NPDC054847. The sequence continues at coordinate 730 of NZ_JBSGZJ010000688.1, forward strand.
GGAAGCTCGTCGAGACCGGTGATCCTGATCAGTTCGGGACGCCCGCCGAGCCCCGCGCGGTCGAGCCAGATCCCGGTGAGTCCGGCCTCGACGGCGCCCCGGGCGTCGATGTCCGGCTGGTCCCCCACGTACGCCACCTCGTGCGGAGCCAGTTCCATGGCCTCACAGGCGGCCAGGAAGGCCCCCGCCTCCGGCTTGGAGATCCCGATCTCCACCGCGCACACGACGGCCTCGAAACGGTCCCGTACGCCGAGCGTCCGCAGCTTGCGCTCCTGGTTGTGGATGCTCGAATTCGACAGAATCCCGTGACGATGGTCATGGGCCAGCAGGTCCAGAACGGGCACCGCGTCGGGAAAGAGGGACCACGCCGCCTCGTAGTGCCTGACATGCCGGCCGAACCAGGCGTCCGCTTCCGCGTCGGTCATGTCCCGGGCTGCGAGGAACGTGCGCACCCGGTCGCGGCGCTGCCCCTGGAAGTCGGTCTCACCCGCGGCGAACCGGGCCCACTGGACGTCGGTGATCGCGCGCCAAGCGACGAGGGCCTGCTCGAGGCTCTGGTACCCCTCGGGCAGGCCCTCGTGCGCGAGGTGCTTGCTCATGCCGACGCGGTCGGCGCTCGCGTAGTCGAAGATCGTGTCGTCGATGTCCCAGAGCACGGCTCGGATCGGCATGGGGCCGAGATTACGCGGCGGGGCCGGACTCCGGTACGGCGCGCGTCACCCCGCGACGCGCTCGTCCTCCGAGGGGACGACGAAGAAGTCGGTGACGAAGCAGGTGACATCGCCGTCCGCGTCCCGGCCGACCCAGGTCGGGTAGGCGCCGTCGCCCCAGCCGGACATGAAGGCGATCAGGTTGTGGCCCGTGTCGGGGGCCGTGATCGTGTGCGGGCCGAGGCCCGCGTCCCCACCGGCGTCGAAGGCGTCCCAGAGCGGGCCCTTGTCGCCGACGCAGTCGGGGAACGACTCGTCGCAGGCGGCGTCGTAGAAGCAGCCGGTGCCGGCGTCGACGCCGTAGGCGAAGAACTCGTCGTCGGCGAGGGAGGCGGGGTCCTGGCCGGCCTGGTGGGCGATCTCCCAGGCGACGGGCGCCGTGTCCTTGATCAGCAGGCGGGCGGCGGCGATCCGCAGGTGCGGCGGCTCGTCGTCGGCGGGTTCCTCGTCGCGTTCGGCGATCGTGGCGACGGCGCACTCCACGCGGTAACGCCCGGGCGGCACCTCCGCGGTGAAGGGCTCGGACTCGCCGGTGCCGAGCGAGACGAAGGGGTCGCAGGCCACGACCCTGCCCGTGGGCAGCCACAGCTCGCCGGCCGGCGTCACGGACATCGTGCCGGCCTGTCCGCCCTCCTCCTCGAACCGGTTGCCCGGTGTGAAGTGCCAGGAGAAGTCGGGGGCGGGCATGGGCATGGGGTCCTCCGGCGGGCGGTGATCGGGATCCCACCGACCCTAGTGGTGCGCTCCGACAACGCCGAGGGGGCGGGGGGGGTGCACCGGCCCCCCCCCCCCCGCCCCGCACACTAAAACATAAGCGGGGAGCGTAGCCACTGCCGCGTGGATCCGGGCGAGGGGGTTGTGCATTCCCACCTTATCCAAGGC
>NZ_JBSGZJ010000689.1:0-2320 GCF_053610925.1 Streptomyces sp. NPDC054847
GTGCGGCACGGTCCGGCCGGGTGCCGACCATCAGCAGCGCGGCGGGGGAGCAGGCGGCGAGCAGTTGCGCGGCGAGCATGCCGAGCGTGCCCGTGCCCACGACGGCGACCCGCTCACCGGGCCGCACGTCCGCCTTGAGGGCCGCCGCGGCGACGCACGCGGCGGGTTCGAGGAGGGCGGCGGCCGTCAGATCGGCGTCGTTGGGCAGCGGGTGGAGCAGCCGGGCCGGGAGGGTGAGGGTCGCGGCCATCGCTCCGGCCTGCGTGAATCCCGTCTCCTCGTAGCCGGCGCCGCACAGGGTGGTGTCACCGGCGTGGCAGCGGTCGCACACCTGGCAGTTGCGGAACCCCTCGCCGACCACCTTCCGGCCGACGAGCGAGCCGGGCACACCGTCCCCGACGGCGGCGACCGTCCCCGACCACTCGTGCCCCGGGGTGACGGGGTAACGGACGTACCCCTCCGGCCGGTTGCCCTGGAACACCTCCCGGTCACTGCCGCAGACGCCGACCGCGGCGACGCGGACCTGGGCCTCGCCGGGGCCGGGGCGGCGGGGGGTGTGCCCGGCGAGCCGGAACCGGCCGGGGCCGTCGAGCACGACCGCCCGCGGAGGGGCCGCCGTGCCGCCGGCACCCGGCGGCTCCGGGCTCACGACTGCTTCCCCTTCGGGGCGCGCTTCTCCCAGCCTTCGGCCCACAGGTCGAACCGGGCCTGCTGCTGCGGGAATTCGGCGGCCGCGTCGGTGTCGAGCTCCACTCCGAGCCCCGGTGCGTGGGACAGCTCGAAGCAGCCGGTCTCGGGGTCGACCTGCGGGGCGCCCTTGACGACCTTCTTGATCTCGGCGTCCGCGAAGTCGTTGAAGTGCTCGAGCACCTTGAAGTTCGGTGTGGAGAAGCCGACCTGCAGCGAGGCGGCCGTCAGGACGGGGCCGCCCACGTTGTGGGGTGCGACGAGCATGTAGTGCGTCTCCGCCGTGGCGGCGAGCTTGCGGGTCTCCCAGATGCCGCCGATGTGGCCGACGTCCGGCTGGAGGATGTCGGCGGCCTGCGACTCGAACAGCTCGCGGAACTCGATGCGGTCGTGGATGCGCTCACCGGTGGCGACGGGCATGTCGACCTTCTCCGCCACCTTCTTCAGCGCCTTGTGGTTCTCCGGCGGCACCGGCTCCTCCAGCCAGGCCGGCCGGAAGGGAGCCAGTTCGTTCGCCAGGCGCACCGCGGTGGAAGGGGAGAAACGGCCGTGCATCTCGAGCATCAGCTCCGCGTCGGGCCCGATGGCGTCCCGCACGGCCTCGATCAGCGACACGGAGTAGAGCGTCTCCTCGTGGGACAGCTCGTAGTGCCCGGTGCCGAACGGGTCGATCTTCAGGGCGCGGTAGCCGCGCTCCATGACCGTGCGCGCGGCCTTGTGGTAGGCCTCCGGGGTCCGCTCCGTGGTGTACCAGCCGTTGGCGTACGCCTTGACGCGGTCGTGGACCTTGCCCCCGAGGAGCTGCCAGACGGGCACGCCGAGGGCCTTGCCCTTGATGTCCCAGCAGGCCATCTCCACGCACGCGATGCCGGACATCACGATCTCGCCGGCGCGCCCGTAGTCGCCGTACTTCATGCGGCGCACGAGGTCTTCGACGGCGAACGGGTCGGATCCGGTGATGTGGTTGGCCTCGGCCTCGCGCAGATAGCCCACCAGCGCGTCGGTGTGGCCCAGCATCCGGGTCTCCCCGATGCCGGTGAGCCCTTCGTCGGTGTGCACCTGGACATAGGTGAGATTGCGCCAGGGTGTGCCGATCACATGTGTGCTGATTCCCGTGATGCGCAAGGCAGTTGCTCCAGTCGTGTTCGATATTTCGACAGGCGTTCGAAATTCTGCCGCGACAGTAGGGATGCGGGTGAACGCATGTCAATGGGGCGCCGGCGCGCTTGACCGCTTTTCCGTAGAAGCATAGCCTGCAGCCGTCCGAAATAAGGAACGCTGTCCGAAATCTCGAACGTATCGGACGCCATGCAACGTCTTGGAGGCACGCACGTGACTACCACGCCTGTCTGGAGTGTCGACCCCCGTAGCGGGAAGCGGCGGGAGCAGGTCGGGGTGGAGGCGTCGGTGGGGGAGGTGGACGCTGTGGTGCGGGCCGCGTGGGAGGCGCGGGGTTCGCTGGTGGATCGTGGTGTGCGGGCGGGGTTCTTGCGGGGGGCGGCGGATCTGCTGGAGGGGTCGGGGGACTCCTTGGTGGAGGTGGCGGATGCGGAGACGGCGCTGGGTGGGGTGCGGTTGCGTGGTGAGCTGGCGCGGACGTGTTTCCAGTTGCGGGCGTTCGCGGAGGTGGTGG
>NZ_JBSGZJ010000690.1:0-2312 GCF_053610925.1 Streptomyces sp. NPDC054847
GCCCTCAATCTCCCCCTACGGCCTGGCGGCCGTGGGAGGTGTCCCCAGGCGGGCTGAAGTTGCCTGGCAACTTCAGCCTCGCCGGCGATTGAGGCGCGGGGTCCGGGGGCGGAGCCCCCACGCGGCGGAGCCGCACATCGGTGCAGCGGGAAGGGGCGGGGCGCGGAACCGGCCCCGTGGGGGCGGATATTGTCAGGGCGTCCGTAGTCGACGAACGGAGCCCGCATGCCCGTCAGCCTCCAGAAGCTCGAGCAGCGCGCCCCCGCGCTCGTCAGCCTCTACAAGACCGCGGGCGTCTCCCTCCAGAAGCACGGCATGCACGGGCAACGCGCCGCCGTCTATCTCGTCGTCGACTATTCGGGGTCGATGAAGGACTACTACAAGGACGGCAGCGTCCAGGCTCTCGCGGACCGGGTTCTCGGGCTGTCGGCGCATCTCGACGACGACGGCACCGTGCCCGTCGTGTTCTTCTCCACGGACGTCGACGCGGTCACCGACATCGCGCTGGACAACCACCACGGCCGGATAGACGAGATCGTCTCCGGTCTCGGGCACATGGGGAAGACCAGCTACCACCTGGCCATGGACGCCGTCATCGACCACTACATGGACAGCGGGTCGACCGATCCGGCGCTCGTCGTCTTCCAGACGGACGGTGGGCCCATCAACAAGCTCGCCGCGGAGCGCTACCTCTGCAAGGCCGCGAAGCTTCCGCTGTTCTGGCAGTTCGTCGGCTTCGGCAACAAGCGGAGCTCGCAGTTCGACTTCCTGCGCAAGCTCGACGACCTCGCGGTCCCCGCCAAGCGCCCCGTCGACAACGCCGGTTTCTTCCACGCGGGGCTCGACCCGCGTCAGGTCCCGGACGCTGAGCTGTACGACCGGCTGGTGGCCGAGTTCCCGCAGTGGCTCGCCGCCGCCCGCGCCCGGGGCATCGTCCGGTGAGGTCCCGTACCGGCGGGCTGTAGCCCCGCACGCCGCGGCCGCCCGCGCCGCTCTCCACGACACCGGGAAAACCAGACAGAAGATGACCGCATTCCGGTGTTCGATGAGGTCATGACGCAATCCAGCTGGGCCGCCTTCGTGACGGCGGAGCCCGAGTTCGCCGAATCCGTACAGCACCGCTTCGAGAAGTACCGGCATCACGTACTGGCGACTCTCCGCAAGGACGGTTCGCCGCGGGTGACGGGTCTGGAGGTCACGTTCCGCTTCGGTGAGCTGTGGCTCGGCATGATGCACGGCTCCCGCAAGGCGCAGGACCTGCTGCGTGATCCGCGGTTCGCGCTGCACTCGAACCCGGGCGGGGACGACTCCATGGACGGCGGTGACGTGAGGATCTCGGGGCGCGCGCTCGAGGTCACCGAGCCGGCCGAGAAGGTCCGTTTCACCGAGGACGTGAAGCCGCCGGAGCCGTACCACCTGTTCCGGGCCGAGCTGACCGAGGTGGTGCGGACGTCGGTCGAGGGCGACGAGCTCGTCGTACGGCACTGGGCTCCGGGCGGCCCGGTCCGCACCCGGCGGCGCAGCTGACCGCCCTCGACGCGTACTGGCGGGTGACCCGGCGTCCTGGGACGGGGTCGAGCTGAAACGACGTAACTGCACGCCATGGAGGAGGAATTGGAGTCACGGCCGAGGCGCCCTTCGTCGAAGCGGCACGTACGCCGGCGCGCCCGGCAGGGGGACCGGCCGGGGGACCGGCCGGAGTGAGCGTCTCGACGGAGGGGCGTTGTGCCGGGTCACCCGCTCGGCGCAACCAGGGCGGAGAACATGATCAAGCCGCGCCACGGAGCCGGACCGGACCGTCACCCGCCGCGGCCGGCGGACCATGTGCGAACGCGGTGGTCAGGGGAGTGTGACGATCATCGGGCGTGTCTGATCCACGACTTCCCGGCCTCGGCGTGCTACGGTGGCGTAGTTGCAGTTTTGGTACCCATGAACTTTGTGTGCGCCTGACGGGAATGCTTCCTCAGGCGCACATTATTGTTTCCGGCTTTTCCGGATGGGGGTCAATGCAGCGACGGGAAATCCACGAGGTGTGGATTTTCGGCTTGCCCCTGTTTTAGGAGATTGACATGGCTACTGGAACCGTGAAGTGGTTCAACTCGGAAAAGGGCTTCGGCTTCATTGAGCAGGACGGCGGCGGCGCCGACGTCTTCGCCCACTACTCCAACATCGCCACCTCGGGCTTCCGCGAGCTCCAGGAGGGCCAGAAGGTGACGTTCGACGTCACGCAGGGCCAGAAGGGCCCGCAGGCGGAGAACATCCTCCCGGCCTGATTGCCGGGCGCGTATCTCGCAGCTCCTGCAGCCGGGGCC
>NZ_JBSGZJ010000691.1:0-2301 GCF_053610925.1 Streptomyces sp. NPDC054847
GCCCCTCACCGTCCTACGGTGAGGGGCTCCGTGCGTGTACGGTCTCAATCCGGTACTCCCGGGTGGGGGACACCCGTGCCTTGAGGGCTCAGGGGGAGAGTGGGCGGGGGAAAGAGGAAGCATCATGTCGAAGGTTCCAGGATGGCTCGGCCGGGTGGGCGCCGGGCTGACCCGGATGGGAGAGCGTCTGGAGGAGCGCCGCAACGAGGGCGCCCCGGACGCCGACGACGAGCTGCCCGGGGCGCCGCGGCTCCCCGAGAGCGTTCCCCCGCCGCCGGCCTACGCGCCGGACGTGCCCGCGAAGCCCGACCCGGTCGCCGCCATCCCCTGGGGGATGCGCGTCGCGGCGGAGGCGGGCTGGCGGCTGCTCGTACTGGCGGGCACCCTCTGGGTGTTGATGCGGGCGATCAGCGCCGTGCAGCTGGTGGTGCTGGCGTTCGTGGCGTCCCTGCTCGTCACCGCGATGCTTCAGCCGACCGTCGCCCGGCTGTGCAGACTGGGCCTCCCGCGGGGCTTCGCCACCGCCGTGACGGCGATCCTCGGCTTCGTCATCATGGGCCTGGTCGGCTGGTTCGTGGTGTGGCAGGTGATGGACAACCTGGACAACCTCTCCGACCGTGTCCGGGACGGCATCGATGAGCTGAAGCGCTGGCTCCTCGACAGCCCGTTCCATGTGACGGAGAGCCAGATCAACGACATCGCGGAGAACCTCAGCGACACCATCGGCACCAACACCGAGGAGATCACCACGGCCGGTCTCCAGGGTGTGAGCGTGATGGTCGAGGTGCTCACCGGGATACTGCTGGCGATGTTCTCCACGCTGTTCCTGCTGTACGACGGCAGGCGCATCTGGGAGTGGGTGCTCAAACTCGTCCCCGCGCAGGCGCGGCCGGGGGTCGCCGGTGCCGGACCGCGTGCTTGGCGCACCCTGACCGCGTACGTCCGCGGGACGGTGATAGTGGCACTGATCGACGCGATCTTCATCGGCCTCGGGATCTACTTCCTCGACGTGCCGCTGGCCGTGCCGCTCGCCGTGTTCATCTTCCTCTTCGCCTTCATCCCCCTGGTCGGCGCGGTGGTCTCCGGCGCTCTCGCGGTGGTCGTCGCGCTGGTCACCCAGGGCGTGTTCACGGCGCTCATGGTGCTGGTCGTCGTCCTCGCCGTCCAGCAGATCGAGGGTCATGTGCTGCAGCCGTTCATCCTGGGCCGCGCGGTGCGGGTGCACCCGCTCGCCGTGGTGCTCGCCGTGGCCTGCGGTGGTCTGACCGCCGGCATCGGCGGCGCGGTCGTGGCGGTCCCGCTCGTCGCAGTGACCAACACGGTCGTCGGTTATCTGCGGGTGTACGGCAGGGAACAGGCACTGCGTAACTCCCCGCAGCCGCACGGCTCGACGTCCCTCGACGCGGCGGCGGCGACGGCCGCCGCGGAGGAGTCCCCGCAGGCGCGGAACCGGACACCGGAGGAGTCGGAGTGATCTCGGAACCGGAGCTCGTGCCGGAGGGGTACTTCGGCGCGGCCGAGCTCCCCGGACAGCGCGTCGCCGCCGATGACGTGGTGACGGAGGACCAGGGCCCCGGCGGTCCGCGCCGCGCCCGTCCCGGCTGGCTGTGGGCACTCGGCGGTGCGGTCGTCGCGTCGGCGGTGTGGGCGGGCGGCCTGTACGCGTACTCCAGCGCCGAACCGGACCTGGGGGGATACCGCGCGAGCCGGAACCTGTGCCTGGACGCGGAATTGAGCGCGCTGACGGCCGCGATCGGCGAGCGGGTGGACCAAGGCTCGGCATGGCGCAGTGCGCACGAGAGCCTCGACGACGTGTCGTGCTACATCGAGATGACGCCGCAGGGGTACGAACTCCCGACCGACGAGGACGGGAACGAGCTGGGCTCGCTGCCGAGCGTCTCCGTGGGGTACACCCTGCACAAGAAGACCGACCCCGGCCCCGAGTTCGAGGGCACGATGGCGGCCCGGCACTCAGCGGTCGAGGACACGGCCGTGGACGACGCAGCCGTGGACGACGCGGCGGCGGACGACGCGGCGGTGGACGAGACGGCACTGCGTCGCGTCGACGGTCTCGGTGAACTGGCCTTCGTCGTCCGGGACAGCGGCGGCATCACCCTGGAGGTGCTGGACGGCCAGGCGGTGCTCTCCATGTCAACCAGCAGCGACTGGGACGCCGAAACCGGCGAGCCGCTCACCGACGTGAGCGACTTCGAGCCGCTGATGATCGAGGACATGAGGGCGCTGATGGCCCGGCTGAAGAGCTGACGGCACACGGAAGGGCCCCGCCGACCGTTTCCGGTC
>NZ_JBSGZJ010000692.1:0-2299 GCF_053610925.1 Streptomyces sp. NPDC054847
ATGCGGGGCAGCGCGTGCAGGGCGTCGAAGTGCGCGGCGGCCGGTTCCAGGACGGCCGTCGCGCCCGGGATGCGCTGGGCGAGCCAGCGCGAGTGGCCCACCGGGGAGAAGACGTCCTTCTCCCCGTGCCACAGCATCACCGGGCTCTTGATGTCCGCCGGGTCGAAGCCCCACGGGCTGCAGAACGCCAGCGCATCGTCGATCCAGCCGTACGCCGAAGTGCGCAACGCCTCCTGGTAGTTGCGCAGAAGCATGGACCTGACGCCGGCGTCGGAGACCACCATCCGGTCGGAGTCGGTGAGCTCCCTGCGCAGGTCGTTCAGCAGCCTGACCGGATCCTGCCTGATCTCGGCGGAACGCAGCGTGAACCGCTCCACGAGTCCGGCCGGGTCGTCGGAGGCGCTGGTGTACTCGGTGACGTTGGACGCGGCCATGCCCTCGAACCAGTCCAGCCCGTCCGCGTCCCGGGGCGCGAGGGTCACCAGCGCCGCGGCACGGGTCACCCGGTCCGGCATCAGGGCCGCGCACGCCAGGGCGTGCGGCGCGCCTCCGGACCGGCCCACGACCGCGAAGCGCTCCAGGCCGAAATCGTCGGCGATCGCCCGTACGTCCTGCGCCACGTCGGCGACGCTGCGGCCCGCGAGCCGGTCCGAACCGCCGTACCCGGGACGGTCGTAGGCGATCAGCTGTGTGCCGCGCTGATAGAGCACCATGCCGCGCGGCGCGGGGCCGAGCCTGCTGCCCGGCGTACCGTGCAGCAGGAAGACCGGTCTGCCGCGCGGATCGCCGAGACGCTCCACCATCAGATGCCGCCCGTCCGCCGCGCGCACCCGACGTCGCACCCGAACGCCCCCCTTCGCCGTACATGCCCCGTGCCGTCCATGCCCGTGCAGACATCATGAGCTTCCCCGTCCGGCCGGTGATTACCCATCAGGCGGCCGACTGCCGGGGGCATTCGGTCCGGGTTCCCGGATTCTGTGAAGGGGCTGTGAACGGAGCAGTGTTGTCGTGTGCCCGTCCCGTAGTCGACCTTGTGTGCGACTGCGACGCCTCGGAATAGTGGGCGACTCATCCTCCGCGTCCGGGCACCCCACTTGCTCCGGGTGCGGCCCCCACAGGAGGTCGAAGTTGAAGCACCGACGCATACCCAAGAGGAAAGCGGCAGTAGCGGGCGGCGCGGTCGTCGCCATCGTTGCCGCGGGCGTCACATTCCAGAGCGCGAACGCCAGTGACCACACCGCGCAGTTCGACGTGAAGGCGCTCACGGCGCCGGCGGCCGGGGACCTCGCCGCCACGCTGAGGGCGGACCTGGGTGCCGAGGAGGCCGGCGCGTACTACGACGCCAAGGCCAAGGCGCTCATCGTGAACGTGCTCAGCGAGGACGCGGCGCAGACGGTGCGCGAGGCGGGCGGCAAGGCCAGGGTCGTCGAGAACACCCTCGTCGAGCTGAAGAGCGCCCGGCAGACCCTCACGGACAAGGCGACCATCCCTGGCACCTCGTGGGCGACCGACCCGGTCACCAACAAGGTCGTCGTCACCGCGGACCGCACGGTCGGGGGTGCCGACTGGGCCAAGCTCCAGGAGGTCGTCAAGGGTCTCGGCGCCAAGGCGGAGCTCAAGAAGACCGCGGGCGAGTTCAGGCCCTTCATCGCCGGCGGCGACGCCATCCACTCGGGCGGCGGGCGCTGCTCGCTCGGCTTCAACGTGGTCAAGGACGGCGAGCCGCACTTCATCACGGCCGGACACTGCGGGCAGTCCGGCAGCGAGTGGTCCGACTCGGCGGGCGGCCCGGCCGTCGGCACGATGGTCGACTCACAGTTCCCCGGCAACGACTTCGCGCTCGTGAAGTACAACGGCGCCACGGAGCACCCGAGCGAGGTGAACCTCTACGACGGCGGGTCCCAGGCCATCACCCAGGCGGGCGAGGCGACCGTCGGCATGCAGGTGACGCGCAGCGGCTCCACCACGCAGGTCCACGACGGTGAGGTGACGGGCCTCGACGCCACCGTGAACTACGGCAACGGCGACATCGTCGAGGGCCTCATCCAGACGAACGTCTGCGCGGAGCCGGGCGACAGCGGCGGCTCCCTCTTCTCGGGCGACGCGGCGATCGGCCTCACGTCGGGCGGCAGCGGCGACTGCAACTCGGGCGGCGAGACGTTCTTCCAGCCGGTGACGGAGGCGTTGTCGGTCCTGGGCGCGGAAATCGGCTGACGCCTTTTTCTTCCGTCCGGCCGGCCCCACCTTGGCGGACGTCCTCCGGCCGGAGGACGACGTTGAAGTCAGCGCGGGGCGGGTC
>NZ_JBSGZJ010000693.1:0-2294 GCF_053610925.1 Streptomyces sp. NPDC054847
ACCTTGACGCCCGCGGCCTCGAGGGCCTCCTTCTTCGCCGCGGCGGTGCCGGAGGAGCCGGAGACGATGGCGCCGGCGTGGCCCATGGTCTTGCCCTCGGGGGCGGTGAAGCCCGCGACGTAGCCGACGACCGGCTTGGTGACGTTGGCCTTGATGAAGTCGGCCGCACGCTCCTCGGCGTCGCCGCCGATCTCACCGATCATCACGATCAGGTCGGTGTCGGGGTCCGCCTCGAACGCCGCGAGGGCGTCGATGTGCGTCGTACCGATGACCGGGTCACCACCGATGCCGACGGCGGAGGAGAAGCCGATGTCACGGAGCTCGTACATCATCTGGTAGGTCAGCGTGCCGGACTTGGACACGAGACCGATGCGGCCGGGCTTGGTGATGTCGCCAGGGATGATGCCGGCGTTGGACTGGCCCGGCGTGATGAGGCCGGGGCAGTTCGGGCCGATGATGCGGGTCTTGTTGCCCTTGGACTTCGCGTAGGCCCAGAAGGCGGCGGAGTCGTGGACGGCGATGCCCTCGGTGATGACGACCGCGAGGGGGATCTCGGCGTCGATCGCCTCGACGACGGCGGCCTTCGCGAAGGCCGGCGGCACGAAGAGGACGGAGACGTCGGCGCCCGTCTTCTCCATGGCCTCGGCAACGGAGCCGAAGACCGGTACCTCGGTGCCGTCGAAGTCGACGGACGTGCCGGCCTTGCGCGGGTTCACGCCGCCGACGATGTTGGTGCCGTCACCCAGCATGAGCTTGGTGTGCTTCATGCCCGTGGCGCCGGTCATGCCCTGGACGATGACCTTGCTGTCCTTGTTCAGGAAGATAGCCATGGTTCTAGATCCCTCTTCCCTTACTTCGCAGCAGCGGCGAGCTCGGCGGCCTTGTCGGCCGCGCCGTCCATGGTGTCCACGCGCTGCACCAGCGGGTGGTTGGCGTCGGAGAGGATCTTGCGACCCAGCTCCGCGTTGTTGCCGTCGAGGCGCACGACCAGCGGCTTGGTGACTTCCTCGCCCTTGGACTTCAGCAGCTCCAGGGCCTGGACGATGCCGTTGGCGACCTCGTCACAGGCGGTGATGCCACCGAAGACGTTGACGAAGACGGACTTGACGTCCGGGTCGCCGAGGATGATCTCGAGGCCGTTCGCCATGACCTCCGCGGAGGCGCCGCCACCGATGTCGAGGAAGTTGGCGGGCTTCACGTTGTCGTGGGCCTCGCCGGCGTAGGCGACGACGTCGAGGGTCGACATGACCAGACCCGCGCCGTTGCCGATGATGCCGACCTCGCCGTCGAGCTTGACGTAGTTGAGGTTCTTGGCCTTGGCGGCAGCCTCGAGCGGGTTGGCTGCGGCCTTGTCCTCGAGGGCCTCGTGGTCCGGCTGGCGGAAGTCGGCGTTCTCGTCGAGCGACACCTTGCCGTCGAGGGCGATGACCTCACCGCTCGCGACCTTGGCCAGCGGGTTGACCTCGACGAGGAGCGCGTCCTCGGCGATGAAGGTCTTCCACAGGGTCACCAGGACCTCGGCGACCTTCTCGGCGACCTCGGCCGGGAACTGGGCCTGGGCGACGATCTCGCGGGCCTTCTCGATGGAGACGCCCTCGTTGGCGTCGACCGGCACCTTCGCCAGCTTCTCGGGGGTCGTCGCGGCGACCTCCTCGATGTCCATGCCACCGGCTACGGAGGCCATGGCCAGGAAGGTGCGGTTGGTGCGGTCGAGGAGGTACGAGACGTAGTACTCCTCGGCGATCTCCGGAGCGGTCTCCGCGATCATCACCTTGTTGACCGTGTGGCCCTTGATGTCCATCCCGAGGATGTCCGTCGCACGGGCGACGGCCTCGTCCGGAGTGGCGGCCAGCTTGACGCCGCCGGCCTTGCCGCGGCCGCCGACCTTCACCTGCGCCTTGACGACCGACTTGCCGCCCAGTCGCTCGGTGGCCTCGCGCGCCGCCTCAGGCGTGTCGATGACTTCACCGGCCAGCACCGGTACACCGTGCTTGGCGAAGAGGTCCCTCGCCTGGTACTCGAACAGGTCCACGCGCGTCCGTCCCTTTTCTGATGATCGCGGTTCGTTGTCTGCGTGGGCGTGCCGCGAAGGGCAACGTGACTGCTCTTGTCACAAGGGAGGCACACACGGTGTCCGTGGGCGCGGCATGTCCGCCTGGCAGGTTATCCCCGCCGGAGGTGCGCCCCTAAATCGCAGATCACACCTGAGCGGTGATTACGGTCACAGAGCGCACCCCGATCATACGGCCGGACGGGGGCCGAAGGCCTCCCCCGACGCAGGGGCGGGACATCAC
>NZ_JBSGZJ010000694.1:0-2280 GCF_053610925.1 Streptomyces sp. NPDC054847
CCTTGCCTCGGGGCACACGCGCGTACATCTCCTCGGCGAGAGCGAAGACATCGCGGTGGCGGAAGCGTGCCGCGGTGCGGTCCGTGACTCCGTGCGCCTCGAGGCCCGCCGCGATCTCCAGCGGGTCGACGGCCTGCTCGCACAGTTCGCGGTGGCGGTGCATGAGCGCCTTGACCGGGTCGGCAGGTCCCCGGCGTCCTTGCCGCGCACCGCCGGGGCCGCCGTCCGCGGCGCCCGGGGCGGCGGCGGATGACCGAGACTCCCCCGGGCGTACGGCGCCCGTCCCGTCGTCGTCCGTCCGGGCGCCCGGTCGCGGCGCGCCAGGGGCCTCCGCTGACGGCTCTGCCGCCGTGTCCGGCCGGTGGCCCGCCTCGGCGGCGGTCGCGGCGGCCAGTTCCTCGTGGAGCTGGGTGAGGGCCGCGAGGGCCAGGGCCGGGTCGGTGGCCCGCCCGGCGCCGGCCGGGTCCGCGTGCGCCGTGCTCCCGGTGACTCTGGGGGCCGTCATGGCTGTGTCTCCTTCGCCGTCTCCGGTGGGGCTCCGGCCGCGACGAGACGCGGCTCCTCGGCCCAACTGGGGGTGCGGGGGCGGGCCGTCGCGCCTGTCCAGGGCGCCGGGACGTGACACTCGGCCGGGTGCGCGAAGGGCAGCGGCCCGCCGTCGGCGTCGACGACGTCCCGCTGGACCGGCGAATGCGACATCAGCTCCAGATAGATGCCGCGAAATGCCGTCAGGTTCTGTTCCACCGTGAAGAGTTCGAGTGCGCGGGCGCGCGCCGCGGCACCGAGTCGCTCCCGTCGTGCGCCGTCACGCAGCAGGGAGACGCAGGCGTCGGCGAGCGCCCGCGGATTGCGCGGGGGCACGACGAGCCCGGTGCCGCCGATGACCTCCACGACCGCGCCCACGTCCGTGGACACGGTCGCGCGACCGCAGAACATCGCCTCCACGAGGCTGATCGGGAAGCCCTCGACGACGCTGGACAGGACGACCACTCCCCCTGCCGCGTAGGCGTCGACGAGCTCCGGCGCCTCGGGGCCCCCGATCTCCTCGAAGGAGACCGGGTTGTCGCCGACGGCATGGGCGCCGTCGGCCTCGTCGGGGAAGAGCTGAGCCGCGAGCGCCTTGCAGTGGGCGAGATAGGTGACGGCCTCAGGGCTCTGCGCGGGCGCGCCGAACAGTCGGAGCCTGGCGAGCGGTTCCGCCTTGCGGATCTCGGCGAAGGCGTGGAGCAGGGAGATGAGGTCCTTGGACGGCTCGATCCGTCCGACCCAGACGAGGGTGTGCGGATCGCCGGTGTCGCCGCTCTCGCCGACGGCCGCGAAACGATCCGCCTCCATGCCGGGATAGACCGTGCGCAGCTTCTCGCGGGCCGCGCCGCACCTCTCTTGCCAGCGCCGTGCGTGGGTGTTGCCGGGCGTGATGACGGACGCCTGCCGGTAGACCTCCGCGGCCAGCCGGCCGTGGAAGGCGGCGAGGAGGGCCCGGACCGGTGTGCTCAGCCCGGCGTCGGTGGCGGCGAGGTAGTGGGCGCGTAGCTGGACGCCGTACTCGGTGACCAGCAGCGGGACTCCGCAGAAGCGTTTGGCCAACAGGCCGGGCAGGGCTGCCGATCCACCGGCCGCCGCGTGGCAGAGGTCCACCGCGCCGAGGCCGTCCTCGTCGTACCAGTCGAGGAGGAGGGGGCGCAGGGCTCGTTCGAGCCGGTCGGCGAAGGCCAGATGGTCCACCACCGTCGCGCCGTGGACGGTGCGGCGTGTGCCGGGCGCCCGGCAGGCCGACTCGAGGGCGCGCACGGCCGTCTCCGAGCGGAGGGCGGCGTACAGCCCGCCGTGCTCCCGGGCGAGTTCCGCCAGTCCGTACAGCCCCTCGGCGAATCCGTCGCCGTCGGCGCACACCGCGGCGGCGAGGTCCTTGAAATGGCCCGCGAAGCGCCGGCGTTCACGCCGTCCGTAGGTCCGACCGTCGTCCGCCGGCGCCCACAGGGCCGCCGTACGGACCCTGCGAACCTGCGGGGGGAGCTGGATGCAGCCGTGCTTCTCCTGCTGAGCGCTCCGGCTGAGGGCGTACAGGTCGAACTCGTGCTGCTCGAGCCCGCGCACCAGCCGGTCGCACCAGAGCCTGGACTCACCGGTCACATACGGGTAACCACCCTCCGTGAGCAATCCGATCCGCACAGGTGCACCCCCGATCTCCCGTTGTGGGCGGCCGCCGTTGATTTCCGGCGACTCACAGCGGAACGACGTTAAGCGGACATGCCGGTGGCGCGACGGACGGTTGTCCGT
>NZ_JBSGZJ010000695.1:0-2279 GCF_053610925.1 Streptomyces sp. NPDC054847
GATCTCGGCGCCGATGTTGCGTGCGAAGTCTCGCGTGAAGTAGTCGTCGAGGCCGCGGCTCCCTCCGGGGTCGGTACGCATGGGCCAGCTCGCCGTGGCACCGGCCCAGGCGAACAGTTTCTCGGGATGGGCGTGGCCGAACGGGCTCTCGAGGCTCTGGTGCTCACCGGCACCGATGCCGTCACTTGAGACGTTGAAGTTCATCACTCTCAGTAGCTGATCCATGTTTTTCCTCATCAGATTCCCGCGCATCCCTCGTACGGCAATGCGCTCTCCATCAAGGCGTCGAACGGGAGGTGGCCGGATCGACAGCGGCCCGTAAGTTTTTCCGAGGAGTCGCCGGGAGGGTGCCTTCTTGGGGGCTTACTTGGATTCGACTCGTCCTACCGGGTCGGGGCCGGCCGTCAGTGCCTCGCACGCGGTGTGCCACGTGGGGGCGTCGGGGTGGAGCCGGGTGTGGAGGTAGGCCGCGGTGAGACGGGCGAGGGCGGCGACTCGCTCGGGGTTCTCGTCCGTGGTCTCGGCGGCGTCGTATCCGGCGATCCCGCCGAGTCCGTGCTCCGCGTCGAACAGGGTGAGCAGGGTCTTGGGGCCGGGGGCGAGGGTGTAGGGGTCGGCGTGCCACTGCGGCCCCATGTCGGTGAAGTGCCGGGAGTCGTCCTTGTCGCCGGCGACGACCAGCGCGGGTGTGGTCATGGTGGAGAAGTCGACTGCTCCGATGATCGGCCACTGCTCGGCCATGGGCCCGTTGAGGGCTTCGCCGCCTCTGCCGGGCGCGGCGAGCAGTACGCCTGCCTTGATGCGGGGTTCGAGGAGGTGCACCACGTTCCCGGTGTCGGGGTCGGCGAGTCCGGCGCCGAGGAGGAGGGCGGCGGTGAAGCCGCCGAGCGAGTGTCCGGCGAGGGCGACCTTGGTGGGGTCGATCCGTCCGGCGAGCTGCGGCACGGTGCGTTCGATCGTGTCGAGCCGGTCGAGGATGTGGGTCATGTCCTCGGCGCGGGAGCGCCAGAAGTCGGGTGCGCCGGGTGCGTCGGCGACCAGGTGGCTCAGTGTCCGGGAGGTGAGGTGGGTGGGCTGGATGACGGTGAATCCGTGGGCGGCCCAGAAGTTGGCGAGCGGTGCGTAGCCGTTGAGGGACGAGAGGTGGTGCGAGGGGCCGTGGCCGTGGGAGAGGAGGAGGACGGGGAGGCCGGTTCCGGTCGCGGGTGCGGAGACGCGTACGTGGAGGTCCACGGGGCGTCCGGGCACGGTGAGGACCACGGGGCTGTAGGACAGGACCGGGGCGGGCGTGCTCGTGGTGTCGGTGCTGGTGGTGGAGGTGCTCACGATGTGGGTTTCCCTTTCGGTGGCGCCTGCCGGTGCCGGTCTCCTGCGGGCGGTGGCGGGCAGGGCGGTCAGGAGCGTCCCGTTTCGGCTAACCTGAAACGGAACACTGCTCCATTTAGTATTCGGAGCACTGCTCCGTTTTGTCAATCGGTATGGAAGGACTACGTGATGGCCACCGACAGCCCTGCCGGGGAGGCGCCGTCCCGAGGCAAGCGGGCCGACGCGCAGCGCAACCGGGAGACGGTGCTCGCGGCCGCCGCCGAGGTGTTCGTGACCTCCGGCGTCGACGCGCCGATCCGCCAGATCGCGGCCCGGGCGGGCGTCGGGATGGCCACGATCTACCGCCACTTCCCGACCCGGGCGGATCTCGTCACCGCCGTCTACCGCCACCAGATCGAGGCCTGCGCCGAGGCCGGCCCGCACCTGCTGGCCGGCGCCGACTCCCCGTTCGACGCGCTGAGCGAATGGATCGACCTCTTCGTCGACTTCCTGGTCACCAAGCACGGCCTCGCCGACGCCCTGCAGTCCGACAGCGACCGCTTCGCCGCTCTGCACGCCTACTTCCTCGACCGCCTGCTGCCTGTCTGCGCCCAACTGCTCGACGCCGCGGTGGAGGCCGGCGACATCAGGCCCGGCTTGCAGCCGTACGAGCTGATGCGCGGCATCGGCAACCTGTGCATCGGACGCGACGACGACCCCCGCTACGACCCCCGACGCCTGATCGCCGTCCTCCTCCAGGGGCTGCAGCCACCTCACGCGTCCTGACGCCGGCGAGCACCATCGCGGCCTGGTGCCTCCGCGACCTCCACGCGGGGCCGCCTCTCGACCGGGCGACGACGGCGCCGGGCGGCAGTGCCTCTGCGCTGGACGCCGTCACGTCCCTCGTGGGCCCTGTCGGTGCCGCCATGCCGCGCCTCCGGCGGTCAGGGCGAACAGGGCTGTATTACTCGCGC
>NZ_JBSGZJ010000696.1:0-2278 GCF_053610925.1 Streptomyces sp. NPDC054847
GCCTTCGCGCGGGCCCCGTGGGGGCGGCGGGGAGGGGGGAATCACCCCGCCGGGGCCGGCACCCGTCCGGCCTCGGCCGGCCGGACAGGCACGGGAGCGGGCGGCACGGCACCGTCCGTCCCGGGGGCAGGCGGCATCGCACCGTCCGTCTCGGCGACGGGGAAGACGTGTGCGAGCCACGCGTACGTGCGGAGTTCCTCGAGCAGGCTCAGCCCGAGACGGTTGTGGAGCATGTGCGCGTGCGAGAAGAGGACCATGCCGGGGTGCGTGGCCGACTTCTCGCGGAGGTCGCCGGTCAGCGCGGCGAGCCCGTCGTGCCAGCGGGCGAACGGGCCGTGGTCCAGCGGGTCGACGGGCGCGGCCCCGGCGGCCCGGGTGACGGTGGTGACGGAGTCGAGCAGGTCGCCCGGGTAGCCCGCGTCACCGGCCCAGGCGCGCCAGGCGCCGAGGCCGTGGGCGTAGAAGTACGTGCGCTCCGTAGCGTCGCCGAGGGCCGCCGCGGCGGCCATGGTGCCGCGCAGGGCGAGCAGAGCACGGTGCCTCTCGGTCACGGCCCTGGGGACGAGGCCGAGGACCAGTTCGCTGGACAGACGGAAGAGGGACTCGGTCGCGGGCATCAGCGCGGGGCCGCCGTAGCGGTCGAACTCCGGCTCGTAGACCGCGCGGTGGACGCCGGGGGTGAGCATCTCGCGGACGTTCCGGTCCTCCCCCTGCTCCCCCGCGGACGCCAGCTGTCCGGCGCTGCGCCGGTAGGCCTCGGGCGCCAGAGGTTCCTCACCGTCGGTGAGCCGGCCGGCGTCCGCGAGCCGCTCCCGCAGGGCGTTCTCGACCTGTCCGTACGTCTTCGGGTCGAGGTCGGCGATGCGCAGCCGCAGATGCGGGCCGGCCTGCCAGTAGCGGATGAAGAACCACGGCCGGTCCGCCGCCAGTTCGCGCACGGTCGGGCCGACGACGCGCGTCAGTACCCGGTCGTGGGCGGACCTGGCGGTGGTGGCGAGGTGCAGGTGCCACGAATTCCATGTCATGGGGCGCTCCTTCACAATCTCAGGTCGAGCAGCGCGCCGCCGGTGTCCTGTGGGACTCCCACCACCGCGGACAGGACGATCGTCTCGTCCTCTTCCAGACCGAGGACGCGCTGTACGGGTATCTCCTTGAACGCCCTGACGGGGCGTGCGAACAGGCCGGACGCCGCGGCGGACAGGCACAGCCCGTGCACGGCCCAGCCGCAGGCGTGCTGTGCCACGCCCCAGCCGGCCGGGCCGAGCCGGGCGAACAGCTCCCTGGGCCGTACGGACAGGAACACGGTCATGGGTGCGTTCCTGATGCCGCAGCCGTTGACCGGCGAGACGCCGTATCCGTAGTGGTCCTCCAGCAGGGCGGGGGCCTCGGCGTCCCGCCGGAACAGGCGGGCGGTGGCGGCCTCCGCGCGGTGCACGCCGTCCTCGTGGCCGTCGACCCCCTGGGTGACGACCGTGATCCGGACCGCGTCGAAGGCGGTCGCGAGCTCGGGGCCCGGCGGGGGGACGGTGAGCCAGCGCAGGGCGGTGTCCAGGGCCTCGGCCGGTACCCGCCGGCGTCGGCCCGTCATGCCGTGCAGGGCGCGCGGCATCCGTCCCGAGTGGCGCTGCCAGAGCAGTTCGGCCCAGTCGGGGGTCCGCTGCGACGCCGGCAGACCGGCCGGGACGGCGGTGGTCAGCGGTACGGCGTCGCCGCTGTACGTCTGGGACCGGTTGACCCGGACGAGGTCGGCGAGTGCCGGGTCGTGCCGGGCGACGTCCGGAGGGACGGGACCGGGCGCGGTCCCGGCGGCCGCGGCGGGCTGCTGGTCGCCCACGTCGAGTACGAAGGGCAGCGACCACTCCCAGGTGCGGTCCAGGCCGATGCCGTCGAGCACGGCGTGGGCGCCCGGGTCGGGCAGCCTGAGCCGGGCCGGCTGCCCGAACAGCTCGAGTCCGATGCTCAACGCGCGGAGCACGATGCCCAGTTCGATGGCGACGAGCGAGCCGCGGAACCACTTGTAGGCGGAGGGGATCGCCGTGTAGCGCCCGGTGAGCGCGATCCGCCGGCCGGGGCTCGGACCGGGCGCGCCGGTCAGCGCGTGCCGGTCCGGTTCGAGCAGCCGCCAGGGTTCCTCGCCGCCGCCGTCCACGAACGCGTGGACGGGGAAGAGGCAGCGCGGGGAGGCATACGACCTGTGGTCGTTGTACGGGTTCTCCGGCTCGCGGCGCTGCGGCCCGAACGCGGTGACGAGCGCGCGGCCGAGCGGGTCGGCCGGCGG
>NZ_JBSGZJ010000697.1:0-2264 GCF_053610925.1 Streptomyces sp. NPDC054847
CGGTGGGCACCGCGATGAGGAAGGTCATGAAGGAGAAGAACGGCAGCAGGACGGCGCCGGTCGCGAACATGTGATGGGCCCACACGGTCACCGACAGGCCCGTGATCGCGATGGTCGCCCCGATCAGGCCGACGTAGCCGAAGATCGGTTTGCGGGAGAAGACGGGGAGGATCTCCGTGACGATGCCGAAGAACGGCAGGGCGATGATGTAGACCTCGGGGTGGCCGAAGAACCAGAAGAGGTGCTGCCAGAGGAGCGGGCCGCCGTTCTCGGGGTTGAACACCTGTGCGCCGAAACGCCGGTCGGCCTCCAGGACCAGCAGCGCGGCCGCGAGGACGGGGAAGGCGAAGAGCACCAGGACCGAGGTGAACAGGATGTTCCAGGTGAAGATCGGCATCCGGAACATCGTCATTCCCGGGGCGCGCAGGCAGATGATCGTCGTGATGAAGTTGACCGCGCCGAGGATCGTGCCGAACCCGGACAGCGCCAGGCCCATGATCCACAGGTCGCCGCCGACGTACGGTGAGCGCTCGCCGCCGCTGAGCGGTGTGTAGGCGGTCCAGCCGAAGTCGGCGGCGCCCTGGGGGGTGAACAGGCTGCTCAGCACGATCAGTCCGCCGAAGAAGAACAGCCAGAACGACAGCATGTTCAGCCGTGGGAACGCCACGTCGGGAGAGCCGATCTGCAACGGCATGACGGCGTTGGCGAATCCCGCGAAGGTGGGCGTCGCGAACAGCAGCAGCATGATGGTGCCGTGCATGGTGAACGTCTGGTTGTACTGCTCGTTCGAGAGGATCTGGATGCCCGGCCGGGCCAGTTCCGCACGGAGCAGCAGGGCCATCACCCCGGCGACGATGAAGAACAGGAACGACGCGACCAGGTAGAGGTGCCCGATCTTCTTGTGATCCGTGGTCGTCAGCCACACGATGACGACCTGGCCCCGCGTGCGGCCCTTCACGGGAACGGGCGCCGGCGTGCGGGTGGATGTGACCATGTGTGTGACCCCCGGGCGGTTCTGGCGGTTCCTTCGTGCGCGGTTCGGAAAGCGGTGGAGTGCCCAGCCAACGCGATGCCACACGTAAAGCCGCGAAGCCGCGCCCGGGGCATGCGGACATGCCCTCTGCCGGGTCAGCGGGGCTTGGACCGGCGGATGGCCCCGGAGATGTGCAGAGGCACGTGCGCCCTTGTGGAGGGAGGGTCCGCGCCGGCGTGCCGTGCCGGGGCTACTTGCCTTGCGGCAGCGGCTCCGCCTCGCACACCGCGCCGCTCCTCGGGAGCTTCCTGTCGAGCAGATACGCGTTGACGGCGCTCTGCACGCACGCGTTCCCGCTGTCGTAGGCGCCGTGGCCCTCGCCCTTGTAGGTGAGTTCGAAGCCCACGCCCTTGCCGAGCTGCTCCGCCATGCGGGCGGCGCCCTCGTAGGGGGTGGCGGGGTCCCCGGTGTTGCCGACCAGCAGGATCGGCGGCGCGCCGGGCGCGCTCACCTCGGGGTGTTCGGCCTCTCCCGGCACCGGCCAGCCGTCGCAGGCGAGTGTGCCCCACGCCAGGGCGGGCCCGAACAGGAGCGACGTCTCGACGAACTGGGGCATCTTCGTCTCCACGTCCGCCACGGTGTAGCGGTCGCTGGAGTCGTCGCAGGTGATGGCTCTGAAGGCGTCGTCCTCGTTGCTCTCGTCGGCGTTGCTCTCGTCGTCGTTGCCGGCGGTGTCGCCGCCGGCGCCGCGCTGTCCCAGCTCCTCCGCCAGGTCGAGCAGGATGTCGCCGTTGCCGCCGGCGGCTGCTTCCAGGGCCACGAGGAGGGCGGGCCAGAACTCCTGCCGGTAGAGCGCACTGGTGATGGCGCCGGTGAGCTTGTTGCCGTCGAGTTCACTGCCGTCGGAGGTGGGGAGCGGAGCGTCGTCGAGGTCGGCCTCGAGCTCCACGGTGGTGTCCACGATCTCCTCGCCGCTGTCGCCGAGCGTGCAGCCCTGCTCGGCGCACCAGGCGGCGAAGTGCTCGAAGGCGAGCTGGAACCCTCCGGCCTGCCCGAGGGCTTCCTCCATCGTGTTGCGGGTGGGGTCGACGACGCCGTCCAGAACGGCCCGGCCGACGTTCTTCGGGAACAGGTGGGCGTACACGCCGCCGAGCTGGGTGCCGTACGAGATCCCGAAGTAGTGGAGCTTCTTGTCGCCGAGGACGTGCCGCATCAGGTCCATGTCCTGGGCGGCCTCGGTGGTGCCGACGTGCGGGAGGATGTCGCCGGAGTTCTTCTTGCACGCCGCGGC
>NZ_JBSGZJ010000698.1:0-2259 GCF_053610925.1 Streptomyces sp. NPDC054847
CCGTCGCTCTCAGCGCGCCAGCGCCGCCGCGTCGCCCATCACCACCACCGGCCGCCTGGCCGGGTCCAGCCACCGCAGCAGCTCCTTCATCCGGCCGCGCGGCAGCGACACGCAGCCCTGCGTCGGCCCCCCGTGGTCGACGTGGATCCAGATGCCGCCGCCCTTCCCGGCGCCGAGCGGACGGGTCCAGTCCAGGGGTGTGGTGCCGGGCCTGCGGTTGTAGTTGACGGCCACGACGTAGTCGAAGGAACCGGCGAGCGGCTCCCCCTCGAATCCACGCCCGCTGATCCTGAAGGCGGGCCCGCGGTCGTACGGGAGCTCCGTGCCCGGGTCGGGGAGTCTGCCACCGGCGTCGGTGAGCCCGAAGACGCCGACCGGTGAGCGCAGGTCGCCCTGGCGGTGGTCGCCCGTCCAGCCCTTGAGCGCGTTGTGCCCGTGCCACGGACCGGACGCGGGCTGCCATCCCTGCCCCGGCTCCCGCTCGTACAGCACCGCCGTTGCCCGGTTGGAATCCGCATCCTTCCCGGTGACGACGACGGCCTGAAGGGCGTCCTCCGGGACCGCCGCGCGGGTCCTCGGCCCGAGGGCGGGGATCTCCGCGGGCCTGACGGCCTGGGGTTCCGGCGCGGAACGCCCCGCTCGGCCGCTGTTCCCTCCGTGGTCCTCCCCGCCGGACGCGGCGCCCGCGGTCCTGGACCGGTCCTCGACCGCGGTGTCCTGACCGGCCGCCGTACAGCCGGTGAGGAGCACGCCGGCGCAGGCGAGCACGACGAGGGTTCGGTTGGCGAGCATGTACGGGCCTCTCAGTCCTCGGGTTGCGCATGGTCGCCGTCCTGCCCGGGCATGCTGCCCGGGGCAGGTGGCGTGGATCCGGTGTCCGCCCCCGCCGGTACGAAACGGGCCCCGGCGATCATGTGGCGTGCTTCACCCAGGGCCCCGCCGGCGTCCTCGGCAAGGCACAGGTGCGCTGTGGCGAGCGGGTCCCCGGCGCCCGGGCCGCCGATGAGCCCGCTGAGCTCCCGTACGCCGCCGATCGCGCGACAGCCGGGCGGGACGGTGCCCGATTCATGTAGAACGGGTGGTTCCAGAGCCTTCTTGCCCAACGGTCCGGGGTGCTCCGCGGTCACGACGAGCAGCGCGCCTCCCCCCTTCAGCGTCTTCACCGGCGCACAGCCCCACGGGTCCCCGGAACAGGGCCGGTCGTACGTGGAGAGCGGCTGTGTGGCGGCGTACCCACGGGCGGTCACCTTCTGCCGGGGGTCCGCCTCCACCTCAAGAAAGTCCCAGGAGGACGGCAGAGGCAGCACCAGACCGGCCGGCCCGTCGAAGTAGAGCTTCACCAGGTGCGGGGCGGACGGGGAAGGCGGGAACGGAGCGGAGGCGGCGGGCAGCGCGGACCCGCCGCCCTGGCCGGCACCGGGCAGCAGCGTCCCCGCGACGACGAGGGCGGACACCGCGCACGCTGCCGCTCCGGCGGCGCGGCGCGAGCGCCGGCGGCGGGCGACACGCTCCCGTACCCGCTGCATCCGCTCCGTGGGGGCGGGCAGCCGGGGCACCGCCCGCTCGAGCAGGACACGCAGTTCGGACTCGTCCGCCCCCTCGGCACCACTGCCGGCAGGCTGCTGACCTCCTGTGTCATCAGGGCCGGCCACAGCGCTCACCGCCTTCCACAGCGGCGGGCAGCGCGTCCCGCAGGGTGCGCAGCGCCTTGGCCGCCTGGCTCTTGACGGTGCCGGGTGCGCAGCCCAGGGTCGCCGCCGTGTCCTCGACGCTCAGGTCCTCGAAGTAGCGCAGCACCACGACGGCCCGTTGCCGCACGGGCAGCAGCCGTACGGCCGCGGCCAGCGACTGCTCCAGGTCGACGCCCTCGTACGCGTCCGTGTCCCCCGCCCGGTCCGGCAGCACGCCGTGCGGGACCTCGCCCCGCCAGCGTCTGCGCCACCAGGAGGCGTGGGTGTGGACGAGGGCCTTGCGGACGTACGCCTCCGGCCGGTCCCTCGCGATCCGGTGCCACTTCGGCCAGACCCGTGCCAGCACGGTCTGGAGCAGGTCCTCCGCGAGGTGAGTGTCGCCGGTCAGCAGCCACGCCATCCGCAACAGCCTGGGGCCGCGCGCGGCGACGAACTCCTCGAAGTCGCGCTCGCCCCGCCCACCGCGCATCCGTTCCTCGCCGTCCCGTTCGGTGTTCCACACCAGTTGAACGCGGTGGCGTCCCGGTCGGGTTGCCTCCGGGCAGGAAGAAGGGCCCCGGAACTCGAT
>NZ_JBSGZJ010000699.1:0-2259 GCF_053610925.1 Streptomyces sp. NPDC054847
GCACGGGGTGGCCGCCCTCACGCTGCCGAAGGCCTTACTTGCCCTTGGCGGCTTCCTTGAGCTTCGAGCCCGCGGAGACCTTCACGCTGTAGCCGGCCGGGATCTGGATCGGGTCGCCGGTCTGCGGGTTCCGAGCGGTGCGAGCGGCACGGTGGGTGCGCTCGAAGGTCAGGAAGCCGGGGATGGTGACCTTCTCGTCGCCCTTGGCGACGACCTCGCCGACGGTCTCGGCGAGAGCGGCCAGAACGGCGTCGGCGTCCTTGCGGGTCACCTCGGCGCGGTCGGCCAGCGCGGCCACCAGCTCACTGCGGTTCATTTTGTTACTCCCGTGTTCTTCTTGCCTGTGAGGCGTGGATCGAAGCCGATGCTGCCAGGGCCCTCGGACAGTCCCCGGACCCGGGTCTGCTGTCAGACCCCTCCGCGCCCGCGGGACTTCCCCCAGGACGCAGGTCCTCGGGGAAGCATCCTGCCCCCACCAGCGGCGGGAAAGCCAATCCGGCACCCTCCGGAGTCACACGAAGGCCACCACTGCCTCATCGTGGTGACGTTCCGTCGACTCCCTGGAGACTCGTCGGAGCGGGCGTGCCGGGGCCGCGTGCTCCCTGATCCGCCACCCTAAAGGGGGGTTTGCAACCCCGCGACCCGCGACGCGCCGTATGTCAGTGGGACGTGGGGCCTGTCACAGTCGGGCCTGCGGCCTTCGCGGCGTCCCGGACGGCGCCCGCGACGGCTCCGGCGACCTTGTCGTTGAAGACCGAGGGGATGATGTAGTTCGGGTTGAGTTCGTCCTCCGTGACGACGCCCGCGAGCGCGGCCGCGGCCGCGAGCATCATCTCGGTGTTGACGGTGCGGGACTGGGCGTCCAGCAGGCCGCGGAACACACCGGGGAAGACCAGCACGTTGTTGATCTGGTTGGGGAAGTCCGAGCGGCCGGTGGCCACAACTGCCGCCGTCTGCCGGGCGATTGCGGGGTCGACCTCGGGGTCGGGGTTCGCGAGCGCGAACACGATCGCGTCATCGGCCATGGCCGCGACGTCGTCCGCGCCCAGCACGTTGGGCGCGGAGACGCCGATGAAGACGTCCGCTCCGACGACCGACTCCTTGAGCGTGCCGGTGACACCCTCGGGGTTGGTGTTGTCGGCGATCCACCGCAACGGGGAGTCGGGGGTGGCGTCCACCAGGTCGGCGCGGTCCGCGTGCACGACGCCGTGGATGTCGGCGACGACGGCGTGCTTGACGCCGGCCGCGATGAGGAGCTTGAGGATGGCGGTACCGGCCGCCCCGGCGCCGGACATGACCACGCGCACGTCGCCGATCCCCTTGCCCACCACGCGCAGCGCGTTGGTCAGGGAGGCGAGGACGACGATCGCCGTGCCGTGCTGGTCGTCGTGGAAGACGGGGATGTCGAGGGCCTCGCGGAGCCGTGCCTCGATCTCGAAGCAGCGCGGCGCGGAGATGTCCTCGAGGTTGATGCCCGCGAAGCCGGGGGCGATCGCCTTGACGATCTCGACGATGGCGTCGGTGTCCTGGGTGTCCAGGCACAGCGGCCAGGCGTCGATGCCGGCGAAGCGCTTGAAGAGGGCCGCCTTGCCCTCCATGACCGGCAGTGCGGCCTTGGGGCCGATGTTGCCGAGGCCCAGCACGGCGGAGCCGTCGGTCACCACTGCAACGGAGTTGCGCTTGATGGTCAGGCGGCGGGCGTCCTCGGGGTTCTCGGCGATCGCCATGCAGACCCGCGCCACACCCGGGGTGTAGATCATCGACAGGTCGTCACGGTTGCGGATGGGGTGCTTGGACGCCATCTCGATCTTGCCGCCGAGGTGCATCAGGAACGTACGGTCGGAGACCTTGCCGAGGACGACGCCCTCGATGTCGCGCAGACCCTCGACGATCTCGTCGGCGTGCGCGGTGGAGCTCGCGGCGATCGTGACGTCGATCCGCAGCTTCTCGTGGCCGGACGCGGTCACGTCGAGGCCGGTTACGGAACCGCCGGAGGACTCCACGGCCGTGGTGAGCTGGGAGACCGCGGTTCCGCTCGCGGGCACCTCCAGTCGGACCGTCATCGAGTACGAGACGCTGGGCGCCGTTGCCATGACCGGGTTCCTCTGCTTTCCCTAGCTTCATTGCTGTGCGGTACCGCACCTGAGGCCCGGCAGCGCTGTGAAGATGGTGACACCTACCCGCCGGTAGCAGGTAATGCGGTCATATTGTTTTCGGAAATTGTTTTCCACCATACGAGAAAGCGCCCGGAAACTGAAG
>NZ_JBSGZJ010000700.1:0-2246 GCF_053610925.1 Streptomyces sp. NPDC054847
CCCCGGAGCCGACCCGAAGCCCCGGGGCACCGGCGCCCCCGAAGCGAACGCGAGGCCCCGGACCTCGGCGGCGGGCGGCCCGCTCCCGGGCGGCCGCACCGGCGACGGGACCCTCGGCGTCGCGTACCGTCACCGACCGCCGACACCGCCCACCGTCCGGATCAGCACCGGATCAGCCGTAGCTGCGGGCGGGCACCGGGCCGACCGCCGAGGCCACCGTGTCGGCGAGCGGCTCGATGTCCGCGGCCGTGAGGTCGGAGACGGTCAGGCGGACTCCGGGCGGCGACGACATCCGGAAACGCGCCCCGGGAGCCACCGCCCACCCGGCGTGCAGCAGCCGCGCCACCGCTCCCGTCTCGTCCTGGACGGGCACCCATACGTTCATCCCGCTGCGGCCGCGCGCCTCGACACCCCGCCGCGCCAGCGCGCCGATCAGAGCGTCGCGCCGTTCACCGTAGGAGCGGGCGACGGCGGCGGGGTCGACGACGCCGGACGCCCACAGATGCGCGACGGTGTGCTGCAGCAGCCGGCTGACCCAGCCGGGCCCGAGGCCGAGCCGCCCCTGTACGCGGTCGATGGTGACGGTGTCCCCGGTGAGGACGGCGACCCGCAGATCGGGCCCGTAGGCCTTGGCCGCGGAGCGCACGAACACCCAGCTGTCGGTCGGCCCCGCGAGGGGGTGCAGCGGCTGGTCGACGATGGCGTGCCCGTGGTCGTCCT
Organism: Streptomyces sp. NPDC054847; assembly: GCF_053610925.1. Taxonomy (NCBI): domain Bacteria; kingdom Bacillati; phylum Actinomycetota; class Actinomycetes; order Kitasatosporales; family Streptomycetaceae; genus Streptomyces; species Streptomyces sp. NPDC054847. The sequence goes on from NZ_JBSGZJ010000700.1 coordinate 721, forward strand.
CGATGAGCAGGGTGCTCGGGAACCGTGCGAGCACGGCACGCAGTTCGTCCGCCCGCTCGCGGCTCAGGACCGCGCCGGTCGGGTTCTGCGCCCGGTCGGTGACGACGATCGCGCGGGCTCCCGCCCCGAGCGCCCGCTCCACCTCCCCGGGCAGTGGCCCGTCGTCGTCGAGTGCGACGGGCAGCGGCTTGAGGCCGAGTGCGGAGACGAGATCGAGCAGACTTCCCCAGCCCGGGTCCTCCACGGCGACCGCGTCGCCGGGCCGCAGATGCGCGGCGAGCACCCGCTCGATGGCGTCCAGCGATCCGGAGGTGGCGGCGAGCGGCCCGGCAGGGACCCCGTCGGCGTCCATCGACGCGCGTGCGAGGCGCGCGAACTCGGGGTCCAGCGGCGCCCTTCCGTACAGTCCGGGTTCCTCGGCGTGCCGTCCCGCGGCTGCGGCGAGCGCCTCGCGCAACGGCGGCAGGAGCGCCAGGTCCGGATTGCCCTCGCCGAGGTCGCGCACGCCGGGGGGTGCGTCGACCCGGATCGATCCGCGCGCGGTACTGGCCGGGCGGGGGCGCACCCGGCTGCCCCGGCGGCCGGAGGTCTCGATCACTCCCCGTTCGCGCAGGGTCCGGTAGGCGGCCGCGACGGTGTTCGGGTTCACCCCCAGTTCTGTGGCCAACTCCCTCATCGGGGGCAGCAGTCGGCCCGGTTCGAGCTCTCCGGAACCCACTGCCCGCTCGATGCTCGCGGCGATCTCGGATGCACGCCGCCCAACGATCCGATACTCTCCTAGCACAAAAGACATTATGCACTAGTGCAATGGAGACCGCAATGCCGGAGACCGCGGAAGCCCCGTACGAGCCGACCGACCGGACGATTCCCACCCGTTCCCGGGAGCGGGCATCGTACGACCGTGAATCGGTGCACTCGATACTCGACACGGCGTACGTCTGCCACCTCGGGTTCGTCCGCGACGGAGCCCCGGTCGTCCTGCCGACGCTGTACGCCCGCGTCGGCGAGCGGCTGTACGTCCACGGATCGACCGGGTCCCGTCCCCTGCGGATGGCGGGCGGGGCGGACCCGGGGCTGCCCGTGTGCCTGACGGTGACGCATGTCGACGGACTCGTCCTTGCGCGCTCCGCCTTCCACCACTCGCTCAACTACCGCTCGGTGGTGGTCCACGGCACCGCCCGGCAGGTCACCGACCCGTCGGAGAAGCGCACCGCCCTCGACGCTCTCGTGGAACATGTCGTTCCCGGCCGTTCCACCGACTCCCGCCCGGCGAACGCCAAGGAACTGGCGGCGACGGCGGTACTCCGCCTGGATCTGGCGGAGGTGTCGGCGAAGACCCGCACGGGCGGCCCGAACGACGACCCGGCCGATCTGGACCTTCCCTACTGGGCGGGGGTCGTCCCCGTCACCACCACCCGCGGCCTGCCGGACCCGGCGCCGGACCTCTCCCCGTCGACGCCGCTCCCCGCCTACCTCTGACGCGCCGCCTACCTCTGACGCGCCGCGCCGGTGCATGAGCCGCGGCC
>NZ_JBSGZJ010000701.1:0-2233 GCF_053610925.1 Streptomyces sp. NPDC054847
CGTCCGGCCGGCCGTGCTGCTGCTCGGTGCGCTGGTCGTCTACCCCGTCCTCTTCTCCGTCGGACGGAGCCTGTTCGACGCGAGCGGCGAGCAGTTCGTCGGCGCGGCGAACTACACGGAGATCTTCCAGGACCCCGCCACCCTCAAGGCCATCCGCAACAGCACCATCTGGGTCGTGGTGGCGCCGGTCCTGCTGACCGGCCTCGGACTGATGCTGGCCGTCCTCACCGAGAAGGTCCGCTGGGCGACCGCCTTCAAGCTGGTGCTCTTCCTGCCCATGGCCGTCTCGTTCCTCGCCGCGGGCATCATCTTCCGGCTCGCCTACGAGCAGAACCCGGACCGCGGCGTCCTCAACGCGGTGGTCGTCGCCGCCCATGACGCGTTCGAGGACCCGGCCGCCTACCCGACCGCCCGCGTCCGCGAGCAGTCGGGCCTCACCGGAAAGGCCGGCGGCCCGTACAGCACCGAGGACACCGTCCGCCCCGGCAGTCCGGTCAGCCTCGGCTTCGTCGGTGTCGCGCCCGACGCGGTCCCCGCTGAGGCGCGGCCCGCCAGGGCCCCGGCCGGCGGAGATGGGATCGGCGGCGTCGCCTACCTCGACTTCGTACCGGGCGGCGGCGGCACCCAGGGCAAGGTCGATCCGGCGGAGAAGGGCCTGCCCGGCATGACCGTCGAAGCCGTCCGCGACGGCAAGGTCGCCGCCACGGCCACCACCGCCGCCGACGGATCCTTCCGCTTCGACGGCCTGGCCGACGGCGAGTACACCGTCCGGCTGCCCGCATCGAACTTCGCCGCGCCCTACCAGGGCGTCAACTGGCTCGGGCCGGCGCTCGTCACCCCGGCCATCATCGGCGCCTACCTGTGGGTGTGGACCGGCTTCGCGATGGTGCTCATCGGCGCCGGGCTCGCCGCCATCCCGCGCGACGCGCTGGAGGCGGCCCGGATGGACGGCGCCACCGAAGGCCAGATCTTCCGAAGGATCACCGTGCCGCTCCTGGCACCGGTGCTCACGGTCGTCTTCGTGACGCTGGTCATCAACGTGATGAAGGTCTTCGACCTCGTCTACATCATCGCGCCCGGACCGGTCCAGGAAGAGGCCAATGTGCTGGCCACCCGGATGTGGCTGGTGTCCTTCGGCGGCGGCAACGACCAAGGGCTCGGCAGCGCCCTGAGCGTCCTGCTGCTCCTGCTGGTCGTACCGGCCATGATCTTCAACGTCCGGCGCTTCAGAAGGAGCCGATCATGAGCGCCCGCACCACCGTCGAGCGCCCGCCCACGGAGCGGGCCGCCGCGGCCCGTCCCGTCCGGCCCTCCCCGCCCGGACGCCCCCGCCGCCGGGGCCGGCTCGCGAAATGGCTGGGCAGCGGAGCCGTCCAGGCCGTACTGATCGTCGTCGCACTCATCTGGATCACCCCGCTGGCCGGGCTGTTCCTCTCCTCCCTGCGGTCCGAACGCGACAACGCGTCCGACGGCTGGTGGACGGCGCTCACCGACCCCTCGCAGCTGTCCCTCGACAACTACACCGCGCTCTTCGAGGACTCCGGCATCGCCGGCGCCTTCTGGAACACCGTCCTGATCTCGGTCCCCGCCACCCTGCTGGTCGTCGGCATCGCGGCGCTCGCCGGATACGCCTTCGCCTGGCTGGACTTCCCCGGCCGTGACGCGGTCTTCCTCGTGGTCGTCGGCCTGCTGGTCGTGCCGGTGCAGATCGGTCTGCTGCCGGTGGCCAAGCTCTTCGGCGCGGTGGGCCTGTTCGGCACGGTCGCGGGCGTCATCCTCTTCCACGTCGCGTACGGGCTGCCCTTCGCCATCTTCCTGCTGCGCAACTACTTCGCGGAGATCCCGAGGGAGATGCTGGAGGCGGCGCGGATGGACGGCGGCGGGGAGTGGCGGATCTTCTCCCGCCTCGTCCTGCCGCTGGGCCGCCCGGCCCTCGCGAGCCTGGCGATCTTCCAGTTCCTCTGGGTCTGGAACGACATGCTCGTCGCGCTGCTCTTCGCGGACAGCGAGTCGCAGCCGCTGACGGTGGCGCTGCAGTCCCAGATGCGGCAGTTCGGCAGCAACATCGGGGTGCTGGCGCCGGGGGCGTTCCTGTCACTGGTGGTACCGCTGGTCGTCTTCTTCGCGTTCCAGAGGCACTTCGTGCAGGGGGTGATGGCGGGGTCGGTGAAGTAGGGGACGCGGGTGCGGGCCCGCCGCGCGGGGCGTGTTCCCACCCGTCCCTTCCCGGACC
>NZ_JBSGZJ010000702.1:0-2216 GCF_053610925.1 Streptomyces sp. NPDC054847
CCCCCACCGAGACGGACCTGCCCCTGGGCGTGGCCGGCCAACTCCTCACCGGCGCCGGCCCCCACGACCCGGGCCCCGGCGCCGGGGACACCGAGCTGCCCGGCACCGCCCCGGGCCCCGCCGCCTCCGGCGCCGACGCCTCCCGGCTGCTGCACCACCGGCTGCGGGAACTCGCCGCCCGCCAACCCCTCGTCGCGCTCGTCGACGACGCCCAGCACATGGACGAGGCCTCCGCGCGCGCCCTGCTCTACCTGTGCGGCCGGCTCACCGCCTCCCGGATCCTCCTCGTCCTCGCCGGCCCGCACCCCGCCCGCCCCGCACCCCTCCCGCCGCCCCTGGCCGAACTGCTCAGGCACCCCCACTGCACACCCGTGACCCTCGACGTCTTCGACGAGGCCGCAGTCGCCGCCTACCTCGCCACCCACCTGCCCGGCCCGCCCGCCGCGCCGCTCCCGGCCGACCAGTGGCACCGCTTCAGCGGCGGCAACCCGCGCCTGCTGGCCGCCCTCGCGGAGGACCACCGGGCCTGCGGGCCCGTGCGCTCCGCACGCCCGGTGGCCGGAACCGCCTTCAGAGCGGCCGTCGTCGCCTGCCTGCGCAGCGCCGGACCCCTCACACAGGCCACCGCCCGCGCCCTGGCCGTCCTCGCCGACACCGCCACCCTCACCGCACTGGCCCGGCTGCTCGGCGTACCCGAACGCGCCGTCGGCCCCCACCTGGCCGAACTCGACGCGACGGGCCTGCTCGCGGCCGGGCGGCTGCGCCACGCAGGCGTCCGCGCGGCGGTACTGGAGGACCTGAACGCCCAGGACGCCGCCGGCCTGCACCTGCGCGCGGCCGCCCTGCTGCACGAGGACGGCGCCGGGCCCGGCGAGGTGGCCCGCCACCTTCTCGCCGCGGACGCCGCAGGCACCCCGGCACCCGGACCCGCCTGGGCCGCCCCCCTGCTGACCCGCGCCGCACAGCACGCCATGACGGCCGGCGGCCCCCGACAGGCCGCCGCCTATCTGCGCAGCGCCGCCCGCCGCAGCGGCGGCGGCAGCCGGCGGGACGCCCACCTGCTGGAAATGCTCGCCCGCGCCGAGTGGGAGAGCGACCCGGCGGCCGTGACGCGCCACCTCGACCCGCTCGAACAGGCCCTGACCGCAGGGCTGCTGGAGGGCCCGCACCTCCTGGGCGCCGCCGGTCTGCTGCTGTGGCACGGACAGACCGACACACTGGCCCGGGCACTGGCCCGGCCGGCCGCCGGCCACGCCGCGCGGGAGGCGGCCGCCGCACTGGCCTTCGTCCGCCCCGGGACGGCCCCCGCCCTGACCCGGCAGGACGATCCGCACCCTGCGGCCGAACGGGCCCTCGAGTCGATCGCCTACGACCACGCACCGCCGACCCCCGTCGCCGCCGTCCTCTCCGCCCTGCTGCACACCGCGGAAACCGGGCAGCCGGCCCGGTGGCGCACACTGCTCCCGGGAAGCGGCAGCAGCCGCAGAACCCCCGCCCGCCAGGCCGTCGCACAAGCGGCGGCCGCGGTGGTGTGCGCCCGCACCGGCGCCTACGACAGCGCCGCCGGCCACGCGGCGACGGCGCTGGCCCTGCTGCCGCCGCCCGCCTGGGGAACGGCCATCGGAATACCGCTGTCGGCGGCCGTGCTCGCCGCCACCCGGCGCGGCGACCTCGACGAGGCGGCACGGCACCTGGCCGTCCCCGTACCGGAGGCGATGTTCACCACCCGCGCCGGACTCCACTACCTCCTCGCCCGCGGCCACCACCAACTGGCCGCCGGCCGCCCGCAGGCCGCGCTCGGCGACTTCCACGCCTGCCGGGACACCCTGGAACGCTGGCAGCTGCACCCCGCCACCACCACCCTGGACTGGCGCACACCCGCCGCCGAGGCACTGGCCGCCGGCGCCGGCCACCACCCGCGGGACGGCCACCCGGCCCGCACGCTCACCGACGCCGAACGCCGGGTCGCCGTCCTCGCCGCCCGCGGCTCCACCAACCGGGCCATCGCGGCCCGCCTGTACGTCACCCCCAGCACCGTCGAACAGCATCTGACCCGCATCTACCGCAAGTTGCGCGTCACCTCCCGCGCCGACCTCGCCCACGTCGTGCCGGCGGACCCGCCCTAGGGTCTTTCGTTTGGATCAGGCCGGATCAGCGAGCGGGGTCTGGTGCGTGCGATCGCAAGGCGGAGGAGGGAGGCTGGGGGTGCCCCCGTG
>NZ_JBSGZJ010000703.1:0-2187 GCF_053610925.1 Streptomyces sp. NPDC054847
TGGGGGATCCGCAGCACAACGGCCATCGTGGCTACAAGATCGACGACATCACGGAGATCGTGAAGCGGGACACCGGTGTGATGCGTCCCAACGTGGTGACCCTGATGGCGGTGACATGTCAGGAACACGCCATCCTGACAGCGCCTCACGGGCCCGTTACCGCGGGTTCTTCCCTCTTCCCAGGAGGAGCACGGTGAGGATCAAGCGCACCGCAACGCTGCTCACAGCAGCAGCCACCCTGGCGGCCGGCTTCGCCGTGCCGTCCGCCGCCACGGCAGCCCCGATCCCCGGGCCCGCCGGAGTCGCCCAACTCGCCCGCGCCGATGCCGCAGTCCTCGCGGCCGGTGTGGAGGGCACCGCATGGTACGTCGACCGGACACTCGGCCGTGTCGTCGTCACCGCGGACTCCACCGTCTCCGACACCGAGATCGCCTCGATCCGCTCGGCCGCCGCCGCGGACGCCGGCGCGATCACGGTCAAGCGCACGCCCGGAGTGTTCAAGCCGCTCCTCGGCGCGGGCGACGCCATCTACGGAAGCGGATACCGCTGCTCGCTGGGCTTCAACGTGCGCAGCGGCAGTACGTACTACTTCCTCACCGCCGGCCACTGCGGCGACGAGGTGCCGACCTGGTACGCCAACTCCGCGCAGTCCACGCTCATCGGACCGACCGTCGGGTCCAGCTTCCCGGGCAACGACTACGCCCTCGTCCGCTACGACAACACCTCGCTCAGCCACACCGGTGGCTTCACCGCCGCCGACGCCTACGTCGGCGAGTCCGTCAGGCGCTCCGGCTCCACCACCGGCACCCACAGCGGCACCGTGACCGCCCTGGGCGTCACCGTCCACTACTCCGGCGGTGGCACCGTCCGCGGCATGATCCAGACGAATGTCTGCGCCGAGCCCGGCGACTCCGGCGGCGCGCTCTACGACGGGACCAAGGCCCTCGGCCTCACCTCCGGCGGCAGCGGCAACTGCAGCACGGGCGGCACGACGTTCTACCAGCCCGTGACAGAGGCCCTCGCCAAGTACCGGGTCAGCCTCTACTGACCTCCCCGTGCTCCCGCCGCCCTGCGCGGCGGGGAGGCCGTACGGCCGAAAACGCACCCTTGCGGCATGTGACCGTATGGCTTGAAACTCCCCCACAGCGCCGGCCTCAGGGCCGCGCCTCACGGGCCCGGCACCCCCACTGCGGGCCCCTGATTCCCCTCTGGAGGAACGACAAGTGAGGACCAAGCGCACCACCCCCCGCACCCCCACCACCGCCAGACGCACCCGGCTGCTCGCCGTCGCCACCGGCCTGACAGCCGCCGCGGCCCTGGCCGTCCCCACCGCCAACGCCGAAGAGACACGGACCTACAGCGCGCACCAGCTCACCGCGGCGGGCGACGCCGTGCTCCAGGCCGACGTCCCCGGTACCGCCTGGCACGTCGACGAGGCCACCGGAACGCTCGTCGTCACGGCCGACAGCACCGTCTCCCGGGCCGAGATAGCGAAGATCAAGCGCGAGGCCGGAACCAACGCCGGCGCACTGCGCATCGAACGCACCCCCGGCACCTTCTCCAAGCTGATCTCCGGCGGCGACGCGGTCTACGCGTCCGGCTGGCGCTGCTCGCTGGGCTTCAACGTCCGCAGCGGCAGCACCTACTACTTCCTCACCGCCGGTCACTGCACCGACGGAGCGGGCACCTGGTACACCAACTCCTCGCGTACCACGAGCATCGGTCCCACGACCGGCTCGAGCTTCCCGGGCAACGACTACGGCATCGTCCGCTACTCCAACACGTCACTGTCCCACCCCGGCACCGTCGGCGGCACGGACATCACCAGTGCGGCCAACGCCACCGTCGGTATGTCCGTCACCCGCCGCGGCTCCACCACGGGCACCCACAGCGGCTCCGTGACGGGCCTCAACGCCACGGTCAACTACGGCGGCGGCGACATCGTCTACGGGATGATCCGCACGAACGTCTGCGCGGAGCCGGGCGACAGCGGCGGGCCGCTCTACTCCGGCAGCCGGGCGATCGGCCTGACCTCCGGCGGCAGCGGCAACTGCAGCACCGGCGGTACGACGTTCTTCCAGCCGGTCACCGAGGCACTGAGCCGCTACGGGGTCAGCGTCTACTGACGCGTCGTCCCCGGCACGGCAGCCCGAGACCGTCGAGCCCTCGTCCGTATGACAGGACGAG
>NZ_JBSGZJ010000704.1:0-2187 GCF_053610925.1 Streptomyces sp. NPDC054847
GGAGAAGACTGCGGGCACGGCCCTTGCGACGCTCCCTGTTACGGGCGCAGCATCGGCTCGCGCTCCAGGTCGCGCTTGTCGAGCTTCGCGTCGGCCTTGGCCAGCGGCCTGGCCTTCGCCGGGTCCTCCTGGACCGCGGCGGGGGCGACGCCCGCCCAGCGCAGGATCGCGGCGGTGGCCTCCGCCCGCTCGTCCGCCACCAGACCGGCGACGTTCGCACCGTGGTTGGCGCCCGGCGCGGTGTAGACGTGGCTGTCGCGGGTGCCCTTGCCGACCCGGAACGGCTCGGCGCCCCACGGGTCGTTCTCGCCGTAGACGAACATCATCCGGTCGGCGTTGTGCCGCACCCAGGTGTCGACGTCCTTCATCACCCACGGCTTGAAGCGCATGGAGATGTCGCGCGGAACGAAGTTCCTCGGCGGCTGGTAGCCGTAGCGGCTCAGGCCGTTCAGGTGGGGCTGCGTGATGTCGGGCGAACCGAGCTCGGTGCCCGCCTGGTAGTAGTACGGCGTGTAGGTGGCGAGCACCTGGTCGGCGTAGAAGGAGAAACCGGAGATGGCGTCGACGGTGTCGAAGATCTCCTGGTCGGACCCGGTGGCCGCGGCCGGGATCGCCTCGCAGTCGGACACGTTGCTGTACTGCCAGAACGCCCATACGAAGTCGAGGACGACGGCCTCGTACGCCTTGTCCAGGCTGCCGACGGTGTCGAACGTGTAGCCGCCGTCGGCCGCGTACTTCTCGTACATCGCCTCGAGCGGCTCCCGGCGCACCAGGGCCTCGCGCTGGACCGCGTTCAGCTTGTCGCGGCACTCCTTCGTACCGACGTTCTCGAGGAACCGGTCGTACGCCCGGTCCTCGTTGTTCACGACGTCGTTGGGCGCGACGTACGCGACGACACCGTCCATGTCGTTCGGGTAGTGGCGCTCGTAGTAGGTGGCGGTCATGCCGCCCTTGGAGCCGCCCGTGGAGAGCCAGTTCCTGTCGTAGATCTTCTTCAGCGCCTTGAAGACCCGGTGCTGGTCGCTCGCGGCCTGCCAGATGTCCAGCTTGGACCAGTCGGCGGGCGCGGGACGCGACGGCGTGAAGTAGCGGTACTCCAGGGAGACCTGGTTACCGTCGATGATGGCCGTCGGCTCGCTGCGACGCGGCGTGGTGGAGACGTTGTAGCCGGAGGTGAAGAAGACGGTGGGGCGGCTGGTGTCCTTGTGCAGCAAGGTGATCCGCTGCTTGAACGTGCCGCGCCACGGGTGCCGGTGGTCGACCGGCTGTGTGTAGTTGAGGACGAAGAAACGGTAACCCGGGTACGGCTTCTCCTCGATGAGACTCATTCCCGGGACCGACAGAATCCGGTCCTTGATGTCCGTGCCGGTCGCCGGCTCTGCGGCGGTGGCCGCACCCGCCGTCACGCCGGCCGCGCTGACGGTGCCTATGAGCACCACGAGCGACAGCAGCCATCTGAGCGCCTTGCGCATTCACCCTCCCCTGAGATCTCCCTTTGAGATCAAGCGGTCGCGGTGAACCTAGCGGTGTCAACAAAGGCCCCGCCAGACCCGGTTGAGCCTTACCGTCGCATCAGCACAGAATCCATCCGGTGGAACGGGAGGTCCCGGAGACCGAACCGGTGGCGCGTACACAGCGGTTGAGGGCGTGCACGGTGACGGGGCCGGCCTGCCGGGTGAACCTCCCGCTGTCCGTGTCCGCGCGCCCGCCCCGGGGCTGGAGGGAGACCGACATGGGCCGGCGGACACCGGGGCGCTTGGCGAGGGTGACGGCGCAGGCGTAGTCGCCGCGTTCGTAGACGCGCAGTTCGCCGGTCGAGAAGGTGACGGTCTTGGCCAGCCGGCCCGGGCAGGGCGCCGCGGCGTCGGCCTGCGGGACGCCCGGGGCGGCGACGGTGAACGCCGCGACCGCCGTGACCACGGCGAGCACCCGCCCTACGACGCGGCCCGGCCGCCCCGCACTCCTGATCCACGCCCCACCGAACACGCTTGCTCCCCACTGCCACCGCTCCGTACTTGCGTACGACGCGCGAGGCCGGGGATCGGTTGCGCCCGTCACGGGCCGCTACGTACTGCTACCGCCGCATCGGGGTGGCGGTGGCGGCCGCTTGCGCCGGGCGGCGGGAGCCCGGCGGACCGGCCGGGGGCGGGGAGCCACGCGGACGCAGAGGGCGCGGGGGCAGGGGCC
>NZ_JBSGZJ010000705.1:0-2149 GCF_053610925.1 Streptomyces sp. NPDC054847
GCCTCATACGGGCGCCGCGCCGTCCTGGAACCGGTGCGCCAGCGGCAGCTCCGCCCAGATGATCTTCCCGCCGCTCGCGGTGTGCTCGACGTCGCAGATACCGCCGGCCTCCCGGGTGATCTCGCGGACCAGCAGCAGTCCTCTGCCACCCGTCTGCGCGGCGTCGGTCTCGAGAGCCTTGGGACGGTAGGGATGGTTGTCCTCGACCGAGACCCGCACCCAGTGCGTGCCGATGGCGACCTCGACGGCGACCTCCGGCGAGAGCAGAGCGGCGTGCCGCACGGTGTTGGTGACCAGCTCCGACACGATCAGCAGCAGGCCCTGCACCACGTCGTCGGCGACCGGGACGCCCTGGCGGGCGAGCAGGTCCCGCACGGCGTGCCGGGCCTGCGGGACGGACACGTCGAGTGCGGGAGCGGTGAACCGCCAGACGCCCTCGTACGACAGCGGCCGGGCCGGCACGCTCCCGCGGCTCTCCATAGTCCGGCACCCACCTTCGGCTCGTCCCACTGACCTTCGGGTAACAAGTGTTGGTAGTCAGTTGGTCCGTGCCGTACCACTGAACGGAAGTGAACGCCGATCGACGCGTTTTGACCGGGTGCGTATGACAGCGTCAGTTGTGTGACTGGTCGGAACCACCTTCTGCCCGCTTCCCCGGATCGATCGTTTCAGCACTCTTATCAGCGTTTTCCCGGCCCTTCCGCGGTCCCTCGTCCTGCTCCGTGACCATGCTGACGACGCGCCGGCCGCCGACCCCCATCGCGATCAGGCCCAGGCCGTCGAAAAGCAGCGCCAGCGAGAAGAAGGTGCCGAGGACGTACCAACTGCTCTCCGGCCAGTCGGCCAGGACCAGCACACCCAACAGCAGATCGAAGGCCCCCTGCACCAGGGTCCAGCCGAACTGCGGGCCGCGGACCACCATGCTGCCCACCAGCCGGAAGAGTCCGCCGGTCAGGAACAGCAGGGCGGCGAACATGACGAGACCGGCCGCCGCGGTCTCCGGATGGCGGATGACGATCGCGCCGGCCGCGATGTTGAGCGCGGCGACCACGACGGCGAGCCAGAAGAAGTTGCTGCCGCGCGACTCGACCGCGTGGAGCAGGCCGACGATCCCGCAGATCAGCAGCAGCCAGCCGAACAGGAGCATCGAGGTGAGGGTCGCCACACCCGTGTAGACCAGGCCGACCAGACCGCCCGCGGCCAGGATCGCGCCGAGCGCGGCCAGTCTTCCGAAGCCGCGGCGCAGGCTCTTCTCCCGGCTGCGGTGGTTCTTCTCGTGGTGCGCGGTACGGGTCATCGGACGACTCCTCGGCGAACCCCCGTGGCAGCGGCACCCCTTCTTGATCATAGGTTCGTGCCCGCCGGATAGCATCCGGCGCATGGAGTCCCCGAACGCGCATCCGCCCCGGCTCAGGCACACCGTCGCGGACGGTGTCGCCACGGTCGTGATCAGCAATCCCGCCAAGCGCAACGCCATGACCGCGGACATGTGGCGGGCGCTTCCGGAGCTGCTCGGGAAACTGGCAACGGACCCGGCCGTACGGGCACTGGTGCTGACCGGCGAGGGCGGGACGTTCTGCGCGGGGGCGGACATCTCGTCGCTGCGGCTGCCCGGCGAGGACCCGCAGGCGCTGGCCGTGCATGCGGAGGAGGCCCTGGCGGCATTCCCCAAGCCGACGCTCGCCGTGGTGCGCGGCTACTGCGTGGGGGGCGGCTGTCAGCTCGCCGCCGCCTGCGACCTGCGCTTCGCCGAGCGCGACACGCTGTTCGGGGTCACACCGGCCAAGCTGGGCATCGTCTACCCGGCGGGCTCGACGCGCCGGCTCGCGGCACTGGTGGGTCCGGCCGCGGCCAAGTACCTCCTGTTCTCCGGCGAGTTGATCGACACCGGGCGGGCGCTGCGGACCGGGCTCGTCGACGAGGTGCTGCCGGGGGACGAACTGGGCCGGCGGGCGGCCGAGTTCACCAGGATCCTGGTGTCGAGATCGCAGCTCACGCAGTGTGCGGCGAAGGAGTTCACCGCAGGCCGCACGGACCGGGACGCGTACTGGGCGGAGCAGGCGCACGGCAGCGGCGACACCGCGGAGGGGGTCGCCGCCTTCCTCGAGCGGCGTGCGCCGCACTTCTCGTGGGCGGCGTCATCCGCGTG
>NZ_JBSGZJ010000706.1:0-2126 GCF_053610925.1 Streptomyces sp. NPDC054847
ACCGGCGCCACGGCCGGCGCGGGCTCCGCGGCGGCGGGCGCCGCCGGGGCCTCCGGCTCGGACACGGGCTCCGCCACAGGCTCGGCCGCCCTCGGCGCGCCGGCCGGGGCCGACACCTTGCGGGTCGCACGACGACGGCCACGGCCGCGCGTCGCCGCCGCTTCGGCCTCCGCCGCGCTGCTGTACAGCTCCTCGTCCGGGACGAACTCGGGCTCCGCGAGCGCCACGGGTGCCGCGGTCTCGGCGGCGACCTCCGCCTCCGTCTCGAGCTCGGCCTCGGTCTCGACCGCTTCCGGACGACCCTCGATCTCCTGCGCGGCACCACGGCCGCGCTTCTTCGAGCGCTTTCCGCCACCGCCGCCGCCCACGGACGTCGGCTGCTCCATGTGCACGATCACGCCGCGGCCGTTGCAGTGGACACAGGTCTCGGAGAACGACTCGAGCAGGCCCTGGCCGACCCGCTTACGGGTCATCTGGACCAGGCCCAGCGACGTCACCTCGGCCACCTGGTGCTTGGTCCTGTCACGGCCCAGGCACTCCAGGAGCCGCCGCATGACCAGGTCGCGGTTGGACTCGAGCACCATGTCGATGAAGTCGACGACGACGATGCCGCCCAGGTCGCGCAGCCGCAGCTGGCGCACGATCTCCTCGGCCGCCTCCAGGTTGTTCCTGGTGACGGTCTCCTCGAGGTTGCCGCCCTGACCGGTGAACTTCCCGGTGTTGACGTCGACCACGATCATGGCCTCGGTCTTGTCGATCACCAGCGAGCCGCCGCTCGGCAACCAGACCTTGCGGTCCAGCGCCTTCATGAGCTGCTCGTCGATCCGGTGGACGGCGAAGACGTCGGTCTCGCTGGTCCAGCGCTGCAGCCGGTCCACCAGGTCCGGCGCCACGTGCGAGACGTAGCCGTGGATGGTGTCCCATGCCTCGTCGCCGCTGACGACGACCTTGGAGAAGTCCTCGTTGAAGATGTCGCGGACGACCCGGACGGTCATGTCCGGCTCGCCGTAGAGCAGCGTCGGCGCGTTGCCGCTCTTCGCCTTCTTCTGGATGTCCTCCCACTGCGCCTGGAGACGCTCGACGTCACGGCGCAGCTCGTCCTCGCTCGCGCCCTCGGCGGCGGTGCGCACGATCACACCCGCGTCCTCGGGGACGATCTTCTTGAGGATCGTCTTCAGACGCGCGCGCTCGGTGTCGGGCAGCTTGCGGCTGATGCCGGTCATCGAGCCCTCGGGCACGTAGACCAGGTAACGGCCCGGCAGGGACACCTGGCTGGTGAGCCGGGCGCCCTTGTGGCCGATCGGGTCCTTGGTCACCTGGACGAGGACCGACTGGCCGGACTTGAGGGCGGCCTCGATACGGCGGGGGCCGCCCGACATGCCGAGGGACTCGAAGTTCACCTCGCCGGCGTACAGGACCGCGTTGCGGCCCTTGCCGATGTCGACGAAGGCGGCCTCCATGGACGGCAGCACGTTCTGGACCTTGCCCAGGTAGACGTTGCCGACGTAGCTGGTGGCCTGCTCCTTGTTGACGTAGTGCTCGACGAGCACGTTGTCCTCGAGGACGCCGATCTGGGTGCGCTCGCCGCTCTGGCGGACGACCATCACCCGCTCGACGGCCTCGCGGCGGGCCAGGAACTCCGCCTCGGTGATGATCGGCACCCGGCGACGGCCCTGCTCACGGCCCTCACGGCGGCGCTGCTTCTTCGCCTCGAGACGCGTCGAGCCCTTGATGGACTGGACCTCGTCGCTCGGCTCCTCCTTCTTGCGGGGCTCGCGGACCTTGACGACCGTGCGCTCCGGGTCGTCGGTGACCGCTTCGGCCTCCGCGGCACCGTCACCGCTGCGACGGCGACGACGGCGGCGGCGACGGCTGCTGCTCGTACCGGCGGCGGAAGGAGTCTCCGTGTCGGTCTCGTCCTCCTCGTCGCCCTCTTCCTGGGCTTCCTCCGCCTCGGCGTCCGCGTCCTCGGCCCGCTCCTCCGCGGAGTCGTCCGCGTCGGGGGCCTCGCCACGGCGACGGCGTCGGCCACCACGACGGCGGCGGCGCGACGGGCGGTCCTCGTACTCGTCCTGCTCCTCGGCCTCGGCCGCTTCCGCCTCCTCGGGCTCCGCCTCGTCCTCGGC
>NZ_JBSGZJ010000707.1:0-2119 GCF_053610925.1 Streptomyces sp. NPDC054847
TTGCTGTAGAGCGCGTCGAGCCGGACCCGGTCCCGCTCGATGTCGCCGCGCTCGGCCAGCCAGTCGATCCAGAGCCGGAATTCGTCACCGGCGATGCGACCGCCGGGCCGTGCGACGCCGAACGACCTCCAATAGCGCAGCGTGGCGACGTCCTCGTTCCGCCCACGCTTCTTGACGATCTCCGTCATGCGCGCGACGACCTCGTCGCGGGGCGTGGTGCGCGACCAGTCGAGCGCGCGCCCCACGCCGGTGACGAACGTCCGTACCGTGTCGGGGTTCTGCTCGATGAACCGCTCGGTCATGACATACGTCCCGGCGCTGAAGGAACCGAGGAGCTGGTGGTCGGTGAAGAGCGGCCGCAGGCCGCCGTTCGCGAGCGCCTTGTCCCGGAGCACGCCGCTCAGCACGGCGACGTCGATCTGTTTCTGGCGCAGGGACTGCTCGGTGTTCACCGGCGGTACGACGAGGGACTCGACCCGGGCGGCGTCCGCGGCGGAGACGCCGCCGCGCTGGAGGTATATGGCCAGCATGGCTTCCGAGTGCGCGCCAAGGGTGTTCATGCCGACCCTCTTGCCGATGAGGTCGCGGGCGGAGCGGATCGGGCTGCCGGCGAGTACGTAATAGCCGCTGTAGGCATCCTTGTCGGAGCCGTAGTAGCTGATGACGGCCTTGACCGGGGTGCCGTTGGCCGCGAGCTTGACCACCGCGCCGTTGAACGCGCCGCCGAAGTCGGTCTGGCCCGTGGCCGCCGACTGGATGTCCTGAGGGCCGCTGATGGTGTTGCCGACCCACTCCAGCTTCACGTCCTCCAGATGCCCGAGGTCCTGCGCGAGTTCTGCGGGGGTGACCTGGCCGGTCCAGCCCTGGTAGCGAAGGGTCCTGGTCCGGCCCTTGCCGGAGGACCCGCCCCCCACGGCCCTGCCGCAGCCGACCGCGACCGCCGAGAGACCGAGCAGGGCGAGGAACCGGCGTCGGTCCGCCGGGGGCAACGTACTCATGGGAACTTCCTGTTCAGGGAGAGAGGGGGAGACATGGCGAGAGATCGGAAAAGGGGGCGTACGGAGCTCAGGCGCTTGTGGTGAGGGTGAGTGACTCCCGGCCGGTGAGCGCACGGGTGAACCCGTCCACTGCCTCAAGCAGCCGCAGCTCCGCCGCCGGGTCGACCCGGCACGCGTCCGCTCCCAGACGCTCGATCGCCGAATCCAGCAGGAACGCACCGGGCACCACATGGCGGGCGCCCAGCGCCGACAGCACCGGGCGCAGGGCGTAGTCCATCGCGAGCATGTGCGCGAGGCTGCCGCCGGTAACGAGCGGCAGCACCGTTTTCCCGGCCAGCCTGGCCTGCGGCAGCAGATCGAGGAACACCTTCACGAGACCGCTGTACGAGGCCTTGTACACAGGCGTGGCCACGACAACGCCCTCGGCGCCGGCCACTGCCTCCAGCGCCTGCACCAGCGCGGGGTGCGCGAGCGACCCCCTGAGGAGTTCCTGCGCGGGCAGATCTCGTACGACGATGTGGTCCGCGCCCCGCCCACCGTCAGCGAGACGGTGGAGCACATGATGGACCACGCGAGCGGTCCGGGAATCGGCGGACGGGCTTCCGGAAATGGCGACGACGGACGGCAAAGCAGCCTCCTGGACGAAATACGGCAGCCCGGCAGAATCGCAGCGAGAGAATGCCGAAAAGCAGGGCGGAGAACGGCGTGAAGAAAGGACGAGTGCCGGAGGAGACCCACTCCGGGCCCGGCCGGGCCGCGAGCGCGGACGGGGCGAGGTCCGCGGACGGGCACCCCGCGGATCAGGCGAGGAGCGACCCGCCGGAGGGGCCGCCTAGCGGCCGCGGCGGCAGAACAGACAGAGGGCGCTGGCGTGCCGTCGAAGATCGACGTGCCGCCGCGCGGTGAAGTTCGCTGACTGGCTCACGCCCATGAGGCTGGCAGCGCGAATCGGCCACGTCAATGCGGGAAACGACCCCGTCTCACATGCCGAATATCTGGCCATGCGCCTGAAGTCCGCCGTTCACAAACCGCATTCGCAGCGCCGGGAGGCGGTGAATTGCCGGCAGGCCGTGGCGTGGGCGACGCGGCCGCTCGGAACCCGCGGGCACCGGACCCTGGAC
>NZ_JBSGZJ010000708.1:0-2115 GCF_053610925.1 Streptomyces sp. NPDC054847
GCCCCGATGCGCACATCGGGGGCCTCTTCGTTGCCTGTCGCCTACGTCACCCGGCGGCGCAGTTCGGACACGTGCCGCGGTACGTCACCTCGACGTCGGAGATGGTGAAGCCGAAGCGCTCCGTGTCCGGAAGGTCGGCCAGCGGGTTGCCCACCGGGTGCACGTCGCGGATCGCGCCGCAGCGGGCGCAGACCAGGTGCTGATGGGGGCGGTGGGCGTTCGGGTCGTACCGCTTGGCGCGGCGGTCGGTCGACACCTCGAGCACCTCACCGAGGCTCACCAGTTCGCCCAGGGTGTTGTAGACGGTCGCCCGGGAGATCTCGGGCAGCAGCCTCACCGCTCGGGCGTGCACCTCGTCGGCGGTCAGATGCACGTGTTCGCCGTCGAGGACCTCGGCCACGACACGCCGCTGGGCGGTCATGCGCCAGCCGCGTCCGCGAAGTCGTTCCAACAGGTCACTCATGAGCACCAGCCTAACAGTGGTGGGAACCGTGTCCCGAACAAGTGTGACTTTGGATGTTCGCTTGACTTAGATATTGTCCATTGTAGGATCGGGACCAGCGCACGCCAAGGACAGGTCGTGTGCACGAACGACTGGGCAGTACATGACGCAGGAGGCGCACGTGACGCAGGGACCGCTCACCACGGAGGCCGGGGCTCCGGTCGCCGACAACCAGAACAGCGAGACCGCGGGCGTCGGCGGGCCGGTGCTTGTCCAGGACCAGCTGCTGCTGGAGAAGCTCGCGCACTTCAACCGTGAGCGCATCCCGGAGCGTGTCGTCCACGCGCGTGGCGCGGGCGCCTACGGCACCTTCACGCTGACCCGCGACGTCTCGCAGTGGACCCGTGCCAAGTTCCTCTCCGAGGTCGGAAAGCAGACCGAGACCTTCCTGCGGTTCTCGACCGTCGCCGGCAACCTCGGCGCGGCGGACGCGGTGCGCGACCCGCGCGGCTGGGCGCTGAAGTTCTACACCGAAGAGGGCAACTACGACCTCGTCGGCAACAACACCCCGGTGTTCTTCATCAAGGACGCCATCAAGTTCCCCGACTTCATCCACACCCAGAAGCGCGACCCGTACACCGGATCCCAGGAGGCGGACAACGTCTGGGACTTCTGGGGGCTCTCGCCCGAGTCCACCCACCAGGTGACCTGGCTGTTCGGTGACCGCGGCATCCCCGCCTCCTACCGCCACATGGACGGCTTCGGGTCCCACACCTACCAGTGGAACAACGAGGCCGGCGAGGTCTTCTGGGTCAAGTACCACTTCAAGACCGACCAGGGCATCAAGAACCTCACCCAGGCCGAGGCCAACAAGCTCGCCGGCGAGGACCCCGACTCGCACCAGCGCGACCTGCGTGAGGCCATCGAGCGCGGCGACTTCCCGACATGGACCGTGCAGGTCCAGATCATGCCCGCGGCCGAGGCGGCGACCTACCGCTTCAACCCGTTCGACCTCACGAAGGTGTGGCCGCACGCGGACTACCCGCCGATCGAGATCGGAAAGCTGGAGCTCAACCGCAACCCGGAGAACATCTTCGCCGAGGTCGAGCAGTCCATCTTCAGCCCCGCCCACTTCGTGCCGGGCATCGGTCCCTCCCCGGACAAGATGCTCCAGGGCCGTCTCTTCGCGTACGGCGACGCCCACCGCTACCGCGTCGGCATCAACGCCGACCACCTGCCGGTGAACCGCCCGCACGCCACCGAGGCGCGCACCAACTCCCGTGACGGCTTCCTGTATGACGGCCGCCACAAGGGTGCGAAGAACTACGAGCCGAACAGCTTCGGCGGCCCGCACCAGACGGACCGCCCGCTGTGGCAGCCGATCCCGGTGACCGGCGTGACCGGTGACCACGCGGCCCCGGTCCACTCCGAGGACAACGACTTCGTCCAGGCGGGCAACCTCTACCGCCTGATGTCCGAGGACGAGAAGGGCCGTCTGATCGACAACCTGGCGGGCTTCATCGCCAAGGTGTCGCGTGACGACATCGCCGAGCGCGCGATCAACAACTTCCGCCAGGCGGACGGCGACTTCGGCAAGCGGCTCGAGGCCGCGGTCCAGGCCCTGCGCGGCTGACGGACGCTTGTCGCAGGCGGCGGGCCGGAACCCCTCGGGG
>NZ_JBSGZJ010000709.1:0-2106 GCF_053610925.1 Streptomyces sp. NPDC054847
GGCCGGAGCCGCCGGGGCCGGAGCCGGAGCAGGGGCGGCCGCGGGAGCCGGAGCCGGCGCGGGGGCCGGGGCGGGGGCCGGGGCGGCGGGCGCGGGAGCCGGGGCAGGAGCCGCCGGCGCGGGGGCCGGAGCAGCGGCCGGGGCGGGGGCGGCGGCCGGAGCCGCACCCTTCGCACCGATGACGGCCAGCTTGGCGCCGACCTCCGCCGTCTCGTCCTCCGCGACCACGATCTCCAGCAGCACACCGGAAGCCGGGGCCGGGATCTCGGTGTCGACCTTGTCGGTGGAGACCTCGAGCAGCGGCTCGTCGGCCTCGACGCGCTCTCCCTCGGCCTTCAGCCAGCGGGTCACGGTGCCCTCGGTGACGCTCTCGCCGAGCGCCGGAAGGGTTACGGAAACCGCCATGGTTTCAGTTGCTCCTTAACGATGTGCGGAAGTGGTCTGTCGCGCCCGTAACTGACTAGTCGTGGGAGTGCAGCGGCTTGCCGGCCAGGGCCAGGTGGGCCTCGCCGAGCGCCTCGTTCTGCGTCGGGTGCGCGTGGATGAGCTGCGCGACCTCGGCCGGCAGAGCCTCCCAGTTGTAGATCAGCTGAGCTTCACCGACCTGCTCGCCCATACGGTCACCGACCATGTGGACGCCGACCACGGCACCGTCCTTGACCTGGACGAGCTTGATCTCGCCCGCGGTCTTCAGGATCTTGCTCTTGCCGTTGCCCGCGAGGTTGTACTTCAGGGCGACGACCTTGTCCGCACCGTAGATCTCCTTGGCCTTGGCCTCGGTGATGCCGACGGAGGCGACCTCGGGGTGGCAGTACGTCACCCGCGGCACGCCGTCGTAGTCGATCGGGACGGTCTTCAGACCGGCCAGCCGCTCCGCCACCAGGATGCCCTCGGCGAAGCCGACGTGCGCGAGCTGGAGGGTCGGGACCAGGTCACCGACCGCGGAGATGGTGGGCACGTTGGTCTGCATGTACTCGTCGACCAGGACGTAGCCGCGGTCCATCGCGACGCCCTGCTCCTCGTAGCCGAGGCCCTGGGAGACCGGGCCGCGGCCGATGGCGACCAGGAGGACCTCGGCCTCGAAGGTCTTGCCGTCGGCGAGGGTGACGCGCACGCCGTCCTGGGTGTACTCGGCCTTCTCGAAGAAGGTGCCCAGGTTGAACTTGATGCCGCGCTTGCGGAAGGCGCGCTCGAGCAGCTTCGAGCTGTTCTCGTCCTCGACCGGCACGAGGTGCTTGAGGCCCTCGACGACGGTGACGTCGGTGCCGAACGACTTCCACGCGGAGGCGAACTCGACGCCGATGACGCCGCCGCCCAGGATGATCGCGGACTTCGGAACGCGGTCCAGGACCAGCGCGTGGTCCGAGGAGATGATGCGGTTGCCGTCGATGTCCAGACCCGGCAGGGACTTCGGCACGGAGCCGGTCGCCAGGAGGACGTGGCGGCCCTGCACACGGCGGCCGTTCACGTCGACGGAGGTGGGGGAGGACAGCCGGCCCTCACCCTCGATGTAGGTCACCTTGCGGGAGGCGACCAGGCCCTGCAGACCCTTGTAGAGGCCCGAGACGACCTCGTCCTTGTACTTGTGAACGCCGGCGATGTCGATGCCCTCGAAAGAGGTCTTGACACCGAACTGATCGGCCTCACGAGCCTGGTCCGCGATCTCGCCGGCGTGCAGCAGAGCCTTCGTGGGGATGCAGCCGTTGTGCAGGCAGGTGCCGCCGAGCTTGTTCTTTTCGATCAGTGCGACGTCCAGGCCCAGCTGAGCTCCGCGCAGCGCCGCAGCGTAACCGCCGCTACCACCGCCGAGGATCACTAGGTCGAAAACGGTGCTGGCGTCGTTCGCCACGTCACGTCCTCCATGCATGTGCGCCGTTCGCCGGGCCCCCGTCTCGGGAGATGACCGGCCGGTCGGCTGGTGTTCGGCCGCTGTCTCTTCGGCCCTGTGGTGGGGGCCCTGTCCTGCCGAGAACCCATCTTCGCACTTGTTGACGGACGGCGGGACGCGGGGCCGGAGCTTGAGATGGTGAGCTTGAGCGCTTTTCCCCGTTACCGGGGCGTAGCGGGGGCGGGCCCGTGGCGCCGGGGCGGGGCGGGGAACAGACG
>NZ_JBSGZJ010000710.1:0-2106 GCF_053610925.1 Streptomyces sp. NPDC054847
CCACGGGTGCGGACACACCGCCGACGTGCGTTCGGTCCACCGCCCGTGCGGGCAGACCGCCGCTGGCGCGGGCAGGCTGCCAGGTGCGCGGGCGAACGGCCAACGTGCGGGCAGACCACCGCCGGTACGGCGGACCACCGACGTGCGTTTCGTTCCACCGCCATGCGCCCGGACCACCAACGTCGCTCGGCCCGCCGCCCTCGCGGGCGAACCCCAGGGGCGGGAACGAACCGCCAACGTGCGCGCAGACGACCGCCGGCACGGCGGACCACCGACGTGCGTTTCGTTCCACCGCCATGCGCCCGGACCACCAACGTCGCTCGGCCCGCCGCCCACCCGGGCGAACCCCCAGGGCGCGGACGAACCGCCAACGTGCGCTCGGTCCGCCACCGGGGCGGGCGGACCATCGAAGGGCGGGCGGACCACCGGCGTGCGGGCCAACCGCCGCCCTGCCGAGCAGCCCTGCGGGCTGCGTTGCCGGCAGGGCCGCGGGGGGGGGTCAGCGGGCGACGGTGGCGGTGACGTAGCGGACCGGGACGTCGATGCGGATGAGGCCGTCGGTGTCGCGCAGGGCGTCGAGTTCGCCGGTCAGGCGGGCGCGCAGGGCGGCGGCCTCGTCGGCGGGCAGGTGCTGCCACAGCAGCCGCATGCCCTGCGTGTGGGACCACTCGACCCAGTCCTCGCCGCTCGCGGCGGTCATCTCGACCACCTCGTCGGTGATGACGGTGTCGGTGAATCCGGCCTGCCGCAGGGCGGCTTCGAGGTCGGCGGGGTCCTCGAGCCAGGAGTGCAGCTGGCGCCGCAGCTGCTCGGGGTGCCAGGCGGGCGGCAGGTGCTGGAGCAGCGACATGGGGATCCAGCGGCTGAACAGCGGCGGCAGGAAGGGGAAGTCGTCCTTGCGGAAGACGGGGCTGGTGAAGGCGATCCGGCCGCCGTCGCGCAGCAGGCCGGCGTAGCGGGCGAGGGCGGCGCGGGCGTCGGGGAGGAAGATGACGCTGTAGCTGCCCATGACGAGGTCGAAGGACCGGGCGGGCAGGTCGGGGTGTTCGCCGTCCATGACCCGCAGTTCGACGTTGTCGATGCCCTGGCGCCGCGCCTCCTGGCCGGCCTGTTCGATCATGGCCTCGGCGATGTCGATGCCCAGCGCGTGGCCGGTGGGGCCGACCTGGGCGGCGGCGGGCAGCAGGGTGGCGCCCAGGCCGCAGCCGACGTCGAGGAGCCGCTGTCCGGGCTGCGGGCGGGCGTGCTCGACGAGCCGGCGGCCCATGGGGGTGAAGAACTCGACCCCGAGCCGGTCGTAGGCCGCAGCGGCCTTGTTGAAGGCGGCGGTGACTTTCGTCTTGTAGGTGGTCGCGGTGTCCACGGTCAGCTCCGGGGGTGGTGGCGGCATGGATCTGTTCAGGGTGAATGCTGCGGCTTTCCGGCCGGGTGGTGGTGGAGGGCCCATCGAGAGCCGGTCGACGGCGGCAATTCGCCGCTTGCCCGGCCTCTTCGGCCACCGCACAATGTCGGCCAGTGTCCTGAATTTCTGCTGGGCGCCCGGCGAAAGGGAATGCGATGAGCAGTCATATAGCGGCGGTGCGCCGCATGGTGGAGGCGTACAACACGGGAAAGACCGATGACGTCGCGGAATTCATCCACCCGGATTATCTGAATCCGGCGACGATGGAGCACATGGACCTGCGGGGTCCGGACTCGTTCGCGATGGCCGTGAAGTGGCTGAAGATGACCTTCTCGGAGGAGGCGTACCTCGAGGAGGTCCTCATCGAGGAGCGTGGCGACTGGGTGCGCGCCAACCTGGTCCTGTACGGCCGTCATGTCGGCAACCTGGTGGGCATGGCGCCGACCGGGCGCCGTTTCTCCGGGGAGCAGATCCATCTGATCCGTCTGGTCGACGGCAAGATCCGTGACCACCGTGACTGGCCGGACTACCAGGGCACCTACCGGCAGCTCGGGTCGCCGTGGCCGGAGCCGAACGGCTGGAGGGACTGAGTCATGATTCTCGTCACCGGAGCGACCGGCAAGGTGGGCCGTGAGGCCGCTACGCAGCTCGCCGCGGCGGGCCACCGGGTGCGGGCCCTGAGCCGTACCCCCGAGGAGGCCAAC
>NZ_JBSGZJ010000711.1:0-2103 GCF_053610925.1 Streptomyces sp. NPDC054847
GTGGCGGGTCCGGGCGGAGCCCGGTCGCGGGAAGGGGCGGGTCGGGGAACACGCCCGCCGCAGGCGGCTCGCGCGCCCCCTGCTCACCGCAGGCCCGCCGCGAACATCGCCACCACCATCGCCAGCGCCAGCACCAGCCCCGCGCGACGCAGCATCGTCTGCATGTCGCGCAGTTCCTTGGGCGGTTCGTTCTCAGGGTCGGACCACAGCATGCCTTCGATGGTGCTGGTGCAGGCGGCCCGGCGCCTGAGTATGCGTACTCAATCCACGAAGGCACCCGCCCGCGCGGCCGCCAGCGCCGCCGACGCCGCTCGCTCGGCGGTGTCGGCCGTCAGGGGCTCGTGGCTGACGGCGAAGCGGTAGTACAGGGGCGCGGAAACGGCCCGTAGAACCTCCAGCGGGTCGGTGCCGGCCGGGATCTCGCCGCGGCCGAGGCCCCGTTCGACCGCCGGCGCCCATTCGGCGAGCCGGGTCGCGTAGAAGCCGTGGAGGGCGTCCGCGCATTCCTCGTCGCACGCGGCTGCCGCGACGACGGCGGCGAAGACGGGGCCCATGCGCGGATCGGTGAGCGTGTCGCGCACGAGCGCGGCGTTGGCGCGCAGGTCACCTTCCAGCGATCCGGTGTCCGCGGCGGGCAGGGACTGCTCGGCCATGTCGCGCAGCAGGTCCGCGACCAGGCCGGCCGGTGACCGCCAGCGCCGGTAGACGGTGGTCTTGCCGACGCCCGCGACTGCCGCGACCCGGTCCGGGGTCAGGGCGTGGAACCCGCCGTCGACCAGCGCTTCCTGGGTGGCGGCGAGAACGGCCGCGCGGACTTTCGCGGTACGGCCGCCGGGGCGGACCGTACCCGGAGTGGCTTCCAAACGGGTCTCCTGTTCCATTAGTGGCGTGAACTCTGTTAGCGTGCCTCCATCCTAATGGAACTCTCCGCCCATTAGTGGCGGGAAGAGGGGTACGTCATGAGCGAATGGACCGCGGCCTGGGCCGCCTCTCCCCAGATGCCCAGCACCGGCTTCACCCCGAACTGGTCCCAGGAAGGCTTCTCGCACCAGACCGTCCGCCAGGTCGTGCGCGTCACCGCGGGCGGCGAGCGCCTGCGCGTCCGTCTCTCCAACGCCTACGGCACGTCCCCGCTGCACCTCACCGGGGCCACCGTCGCCCGCTCCGCCGGCGGCGCCGCGATCGAGGAGGGATCCGTCCGGGAGCTCACCTTCGGCGGAGCGCGGTCCGCCGTGATCCCCGCGCGGGCCGAACTGCGCAGCGATCCGGCCGGCCTGCCCGTCGAGCGGCTCGGGTCCGTGACGGTCACGCTCTACTTCGCCGGCACCACTGGCCCCGTGACATTCCACTCCCAGGCCTGGGCGGACTCCTACCGGGCCGGCGGCGACCGGCGCGCCGAACTGTCGGGAGCGGCGTTCACCGACGTCACCGCGTCCTGGTACCACCTCGCCGGTGTGGACGTCGCCGCCGGACGCGCGGACGGGATCGTCCTGTTCGGCGACTCCGTCACGGACGGCTTCGGCTCGACACCCGGAGCGAACCGCCGCTGGTCCGACGCGCTCGCCGAACTCACCGGCCGGCCCGTCCTCAACGCCGGCATCGGCGGCAATCTCCTGCTCAACGATTCGGCCTGGTACGGGGAGAGGGGAACCGCGCGGTTCCGTCGCGACGCCCTCGCGCAGCCCGGCGTCTCCACCGTCGTCGTCCTCGAGGGGCTCAACGACATCGGCTTCAGCGAGGCCCCTGGTGAGCCGACGTACAAACCCGCCCCCGTCGTCAGCTCGGCGGAAGTCGTCGCGGGCCACCGGGAGCTGATCCGGCAGGCCCGCGCCGCGGGTGTACGGATGGTCGGCGCGACACTCCTGCCGCTGGCCGGGTCCGACCACTGGGGCGCGCACTCCGCGCGCGTCGGCCCGGAGATCAACCGGTGGATCCGCACCGGCGGCGAGTACGACGCCGTCGTCGACTTCGACCGCGCTCTCGCGGACCCCGCCGATCCCGGGCGTCTGCACCCCGCCTACGACTTCGGCGACCGCCTCCACCCCGGCGACAAGGGCTACCAGGTGATGGCCGAACTGCTGGCCGAGGTGCTCTGAACGGCGC
>NZ_JBSGZJ010000712.1:0-2102 GCF_053610925.1 Streptomyces sp. NPDC054847
GGGGGCGGTGTGAGGGCCCCGGGCCCGTGGCGACGGCGAGGTCGCCACGGGCCGGGGGCCGGGGCCGGGCCGTACCGGTGGAACAACGGCCGGATCCGTCCGGCGGCCCCGGGGGGCGTCACGGACGGGTGCGAGCGGTCACGGACAGACGCGGGCGGTCAGTCCTCGTCGTCCAGGTCCAGCGGCTCCTCGCGCAACTCGTCCTCGTCGAAGACGGAGCTGACGTCGAAGCGGCAGACGACCCGCTCCGGGTCGGCCTGGTCGAAGGGAACGCTCAGCCACTCGCCGGGCTCCGGAAGCTCGTCCGCGGCGGACACCCACAGCGTGGAGTCGCCCTCCTCCAGACCGAACTCCTTGTGCCGGGAAGCGATTTCGTCCGGTTCGTACTCACCGAAGAGCACGCCGAGGGCGGCGTGCACGCTCGTGCCGACGACCGGGGCGCCCGCGCCCACTTCGTCCGGATCGACGTCCGCGATGCGCTGCGCCTGGGCGAGCAGCCGCTGCGGCTCCACGACCGCGTAGTCACGGCGGATCAGCACGCTCAGCGCGTTCGGCTCCTCGGGGCCCGCGTACGGCGGCAGCGAGTCGTCCGCACCGGGGATCTCGAAGGGGGTGACCTCGTCGTACCGGTCGTAGAGCCGCTCGTCATACCCCTCCGCCGCCGCGGCGAGCGCGTTGAACGCGTCGTAGACGGCCGGGTCGTCGTCTCCCGTGCGGTTCTCGACCGCCTCGAGGTGACGGTCCAGTGCGGCTTTGACCGCCTCGGCGGCGGCACGTACCTCGGCAGCGGTGGGCTGCGCAGCATCAGACATAGTGCAGACGCTATCCGTACCGGGGCGGTGCACGCACAATAGATGCGATGCCGGAATACGAATTTGTCGACGTGTACGTGCCGCGCGGGGTCTCCCGCAAGGAAGCGACCCGTCTGCTGACCGACCATGCCGAGTACGGACACTGGGAGTTGGACCGATTGAGCCTGCACCGGGACGGCAGCCGCAGAGTGCGGCTGCGCCGGCGCATCATCCGCCAGGTACGCGCCACCTGGTGATCGCGAGCAGGTACAGGAAAGGAGCGGGCCCGCGATCGCGGGACCCGCTCCTCGACGTACCGCGGTACGGGACAGGGCCGTGGCCGTGCCCGTGACCGCCGTGGCTCCGGCGTGCGCCTACGCGGCCGCGCGGGCCCTGCGGTAGAGCACCGCTCCGGCGAGCAGCAGGCCGACGCCCGCCGGTGCCAGGATGTCCAGCGCGTCCATGCCGGTCTCCGCGAGCTCACCGTCGCTGCCACCGGGGGTGACGCTCTGGGGGCCCGGTGTGTTCGGCTCGGCCGGGGTCCCGGGGGTTTCCGGAGTCTGCGGCTTGTTGGGCTCTTCCGGCTTGTTCGGCTCCTCCGGGTTGCCCGGCTCCTCCGGGTTGCCCGGCTCCTCCGGGTTGCCCGGCTCCTCGGGGTTGCCCGGCTCCTCGGGACCCGGCGGGGTGCCGCCCGAGTCGTTCGTGCAGTCGTTGCCGAACGACGGGTTGAGCAGACCACCGAGGTTGATGCTGTTTCCGCAGGCGTTGACGGGCACGTCGATCGGCGCCTGGACCTGGTTGCCCGAGCCGACGCCGGGCGAGTTGCTGACGCTGCCGTCGGCTCCGGAGCCGCCGCCGCCGTTGTGGCCCGACCCGGAGACGTTGGCGCATTCGTTGCCGAACGTGGGGTTGAGCAGCCCGACGACGTCCACGGTGTTGCCGCAGGCGTTCACGGGAACGTGCACCGGAGCCTGGACCGAGTTGCCGGACAGCACGCCCGGCGAGTTCGACGCCTCTCCGTACGCCCCGGAGTCCGCCTGGGCGTAACCGCCGCCGAGGGCGAGTACGCCTCCTGCGGCGGCAACGGTGATCAGGCCTTTGCGCGTGACCTGTCGCATGTCTTGATGCCCTGCCTTCCAGCTTCACGAATATCCCTGGGCACACGCCGAGGGGTTGGAAGAAGCGGGCGGGGGCGGGGGGGCCGCGCCGCCCCACCGCCCCCCCCCCCAGCCAAACCCCCCCACAAGGGGCCGCCCCCCCCACGGCCGCCGTGGCCGCCGGGGGGGGGGAAGGCGGGGGGACGCAGACGGG